>JAFGKV010000037.1 GCA_016928395.1 Candidatus Fermentibacterota bacterium
AAGCCGGGAGACTTCGCCCGCGACTCTGCGCAATGACGTATCCGGAGAGGAGAGTCTCCCAGGTGAATCCTGACGTACTTGGAGCCGTTGCACGCTCAGACGAATGGTCGAAAGCGCATCGCGCATGAGCACCGTGATCTCCCGTGCGACCGGTGACCAGGAATCTCCTCCGCGGCTCATTGAGCCGCTGGTATCCTCTTCAACACAGACAAGCCGAACACCGCACCCCAGGTACGGCCGGGGGCCCGCCGTCGAATGGACACGGTAGTACAGGCCATCCCGAAAGAGCCTCGCCTCGCGGGTGGGCCCGGCCTCGGCGCTCCTTGCCCTTTTGGCAAATCCCGCACCGAAAAACAACTCGTCCATGCCGACACCCCGCCGGAGTGGATCGCCCCCAAGGAGATCACGCATCGCCTGGTTGACCCATCGGAGACGTCCCCTGGCAGTACTCAACGCCACAGCGGTTTTCGTATCCGATAAGCCCCTGCACATCCTGCGGCGGGCGACGTGGTGGGATGTGACATCCACGAGCGCCAACATGGCCATTGCCAGAGCTGCCGCCAGTGCGATGGCAAGCCACGGCCGTACCCGGACGCCGCCTCCCAGGGACGCGACCCGGAGGATCTGCCAGGAACGATACTGGCCCCCTTCCCTGGTGACGAGCCAGGGAGGAGCGCCGAATCCCGTGTGGAGCAGCCGGACTTCGTCATTCCCGGCGACCGTCATCACCTGGCCGTCGGTGAGGGAGACGCATGCGGTGTGCCCATCATATGTCTTCATCACCGCTTCCGGCTCACCGTTGAGATCGAGATCATCCACCGCGGTGAGAGTCACGGGGCCCGAGACCACGCGATAGCGAAACAGAAGCCTCGGTTCTAGGTCGCACACCAGTAGGTCTCCTTCTTCGGAGCCGCACACGATGCGCGTCTCGCCCCCAACCTGGCATGCCATGATTGGCCCGAGCGCGCCTCGCAGGGGGACGGTAGCGTGCATCGACGACCCCAGATCATTCAGAATGGAGAGGGTGGGCGGGGATCCCGCCGTGTCCGCGGGGGTCACCAAGACCGCAAGGCGAGGCTGATCCAGGTGGTCATCGAGAATCTGTGGATATGCCGCGATTGTGGGAGCGGTGGCGAGGCATGCGCGCCGCACTTCATTCCCGTCCGACGCCAGTACGACAAGCGTGGCTCCCGCGCTGTCGACGCACGCAACTACCGCGAGCACGCTATCTCCGCGGCTCCACATGAAAACCGGTCCCGACACTCGGCCGGGAAGCGGCTGCCACCAGCGCACGGAGCCCGTCATCCATTCCACGCAGAGCAGCGCGGTACTCCCCGAACCGTCGGGAGTCAGCGATACTAACAGCTCATCTGGAGGGACTCCGTCGACGTCAAGAACACCCTCGATTCGAGGAGACGCCAAGGCCCAGGGTGGATCGATGGGCAAGGGACAGAACGCGACAAGCCCCATGGCACTGGAGATGACTTCGAGGCCTAATGGGTGGCGAAGACCAATGACGATTTCCGCGGATGAACTTCCGGCGGACCTCACGCCGCGGTCCAGTTCTAGTGCCTGGAGATCGCAGATCGTCCCCCGGGGCAGGTGGGGACCCGCGATGAAGGCCCCGGAAGCGTTCAGGAGCTGAAGATACGTGGCCTCCACTCCGCCCACGCGGCTGTCGTTGAGGAGAATGATCCTGTCCTGCCGGTTCAGGTCGACATCCGCAGGAATCTCGATCTGGCAGGGCTCCCGATGCCGGGCGGAGAGGAGAGAAGACGCCAGATGCTCGCGGCCGGGCCTGGCGAGAGCGACGCCCGGGAGAACACAGAGCATTGCGGCGCATGCCTTCATCCAGCTCATCGCCTCGCCCTCACTGGCGCCACGCCTCCCTCCCCTACCCTGGTCTCGCTGTGGGCGGGCGCCCAGAAGGCGCCGAGTGCCGATTACGGCTCGATTCGCTCCCGAGGCACGAGATTCAGGGTTCGGGGTTCAGATCTCGATCCTGCCCGGGACGACCGCCTCCTGCAGCCAGACCGCGTATCTCTCTTTTCCTGCTATCTCCTCATTGAAATGCAGCCCGCCCTCATGGGCTTTTGGCAACCCCGCTCAACGACACGGTAGCCTTGGCGTGCAGCGCTTGCATGTATTCAGGCATGGCCGCGTCGACTTTGCTCTTGAGAAGAAAGGCTTCGAGGTCACTCCGGGTCTTCTTGTCCAGCACCGCAGGCACCGCCGGCTTAATCTCCTCCACCTTGAGAACGTGAAAGCCAAAGTCGGTGGCCGCGACGGGGCTGATCTCACCCTGTTCCACGCCCGCCAGTGCCTCCTGGAGTTGAGGAGCCAGCGCCGATAGCGACACGAACCCCAAGTCGCCGCCTTTGTCCCTGCTCCCCGCATCGTGCGATTTCAGCGCTGCCAGCTTCGCGAAATCCGCGCCGGCCTGCAGAGCGACAAGAACCTCTTGGATCTCGGCCTCCGTGGGCACGAGGATATGCCGAAGGTGATACTGCGGGGGAATTCCCAGTTGATCCTTGTTCGCCTCGAAGAACTCGTCAACTTCATCGGTCGTGATCCCGATCTCGCGGGCCTCGATAATGACCTTCTCCTGCAACATCCCCAGGCGAACCTGGGCCTTAACATCGTCCATGGTCATCCGCTGCGAGGCCAGCCATGTGTCGAATTCCTCAGGGCTGGAATAGCCGGCAGTCAATTCAGAGACCCGTGCATCAAGATCCTGATCCTTGATCTGGATGTTCAGGGAGGCAGCCTCGTCTTGCACCAGCAGCTCACTGATCATCTGCCCGAGCACTTGGGCGCCATAGGTCTTGAACATTCGCTGATAGAGCTGGTCATCGGTGATTACGTGGTCGTTTACCTTGGCCACCACGTTGGCCAACTTGTACTCTATCCTGGGCGAATCCGTCTTCTCACCCGCTTCACCCTGGGCCAACACGCAGGCGGGAACCACCAGCGGCATCAGACCTGTTAGCACGATAGTCACTGGACGCATGCGAACTCCTTTCCATGAAGACCAAGTGCACTGCCCTCCCACTGACGGGCACACCGAATGCACGTCATGTTGGGCCTCAAGACGCCATCACGTCAAGAGCAAATCAAGAGAAGGGTGGATGGATGGATGACGTGGCGGAATGAGGGAGGCACGGACACCCTCCAGTCGGCCACGCGACCACCTATCTGTCACTCCAGGCCCATCCACCCTGAGCTCTGTCATCCACACCTCGCCTGGTCTCCGCTCAACTGCCCCCGCCATGAGGGTCAGAATCGGCGATACAGCGCAGCTTTCGTGTGTTCTACCACGATCTCCCCTATGGCCCGGAAAGACGCCAGGTAGGGGCTCGAAGCAGCCATCTCCCCATTGATACGTTCGATCACGATGCGACGCTGGGGTTGCACGGGGCGAGTGAGCAGATGGGTGAACACCGTTAGGTATCGCGGGAGACTAGTATCAGACGGCGAGACGAAGAACGTCACCTCCCCGCCGTGGCGTTGCGAGATCACCACCAATCGATCCCCGTGATAGACCAGATGAGTTCCTGGCAGACGCGTGGGCAAGGGTACCGAGAGCCCAGTGACAGGTACGCCACACAATGAGGCGGGATCGGCAGCGCTCAGCCAGAATACTTCACCGGTCCCCGCCTCCCGCAATGACCCCAGCGCATGGGCAGCCATGAACTGAAGGCCTGGGATCCCCTCGAAGAAACGCCCAGACACCACCTCGCCGGACAGCTCCATGATCCGCAATGATCGGAATATTCGGCTCCACCGAAACGCACAGAGCTCATGTTCGAGCAACTCACGGAAGAGGATGCCGTATCGGTTCAGGAGGATACGAATACGCTCTTTCTGCCGCTCCTCGCGCTCGATGCCATCCCCCCCAGGTTCGGGCCAAGGGATCCGGTACCAGTTCCCCTCCAGCGGCAGCGAGCCTCGCCAGCGTCCAAAGGCGCTGCGTGATGGTCGGCGCCCCCGCTCCGGGGAAGCCTCCGAGGGCGCCAACTGGAATGAAGCACCCACGCCGCGTCGCACGGCAAGGAATGAGTCATTCGCCATCTCCCCCTCCCACACGGCCCGCCATAGGCGATCGACCAGGTCTCTGACCGGCACCGTACACCTGAGCATGAGCGTACTGAGATCATACTTACCCCACGGATCGGGAAAGATGTCATGCAATGACGTGGTCTCGTCTGGCCGGGAACCGCCGCTTGGTTCCCATGGCTCATCCCGCACCAGATCCAGGTCGTGCCAGCGCGTGAACACCACACGCCGGTCTCCGCACCCGATCCACCGCATCTCGCCCTCCCGGAGCAAGGCATCGAGCCATGCCGGCGCGTATCCACGCAGCCGGGCGGGGAGTATCTCCGTTTCCCATAGGCCCGCGGAGGCCGGACATGCCGCCAAACGCGAGACGCGATCCCTCGTGGCATCTGGGGAATTCCCCTGCGGCGCGACCCCCTGGTGAAAGGCTAGGAAGGAGGCGATTCTATCGGCCGGTAAGGGTTCAAAGGCCCAGGACGTCTCGCGTCGTAGAGACTTAAGAATCCACATGAAGTTAGCCGCTTCACATATCTGTCTCCCAACGGATTCTTCGGTCAGTTCCCCGCACACGATTTTGCCTTCGGCCTCCAGGGCATCCAGTGCACGGCAGGCCCGTTCGCGACCAACTCCGAGAGTATCGGCAATGGCCGACTGGGGCAGCGGCCCATAGAACCGAAGCCAGTCCGAGAGAATGACCGGCAAGAGCTCGTCAGGATCATAATCGGGGCAGGCGGGGATCTCCATGGATCTCCCTGAGAGCGCGTGCGCGATGGCGCCCGTCCCGGGATGTAGAGCCCAGGTCACCCGGGACAGGTCTTCCACGGCCATGAGCAGCGTCGCCCCGCCGGGGAGCACTAGCCACACCAGCCGCGTGGCCAAGGAATCGATCACCTCCGGGAGGCACGTTTCCCGGGCGATATGCTCCCGCAACATCTCCCACTCGGCCGCCGGGATGGCGATGCGCTCCCTCACCCAGTCGAGCAAATCAGACGCACTGGTCGGCACATACCCGGGAATCAGCCGCTGCCGCTTCTGTGCGAAGCGCTTTGCTGCATCCGCGGAGATCTTTGGCCTGAGGTGCGGCGACCGTGCCACCTCGTTGATGAGATCGGCATCCGCTCTTGACCGGCCTGTGGGCTTGTCGCCCATATACATATACTCATTGATCTGACGCCACGCCGCACACCGCGCGAAGGGGCTGGGGTGGCCTGTGCGGACATGGGACCACCGGATTGACCCCGCCTCGATCGCCCAAAGCACAAGGTGCAGGCGATCAAGATCGAACTCATCCTGGAGACACGTGCGCCAGGCTTCCAGGAGGATCGGGAAGTCATCGAGATCACGGACCGCCTCAAACAGCTTCTGGGATCGCAGTCTATTCATCCAGAGGGGCATGCGCTCCGCTACTCTGCGCCTCGGGAGAAGCAAGGCGCGGCCCGCCGCTTCCCTGAACCGCGCGGCGAAAATCCCTGAACCTTCCAGGCGTCGGCGGACAAGGGCGTCCAGCGTGCCAGGGGCGACCATGGACAGAATCTCCCCTGCATCCATGTCCTCGGCGAGCACCACCACGATGGTGTCGTTGGATGGGTAAATCTCGGGTAGAAACCCATGCCGTTGCTCCCACGCCGCGCCCAAGGCCAAGGCCCAGGGATGATTGACTCTCAGCCCGAAGCACGAATGAATAATCACTTGGGTGCCTGGGCCACCCCCGGGGCCGCTGTCCACATGCTCGACGACGAGGTGATGGCGGTGCGGCACGTCGCATCCGGTGGCCGACGCCTGACTCTGCAAGAAGCCGACGAGCGCTTCGGCAGCCGCCGGTTCAAGGTGATGCACGGAGACGAGTGTTGCGGCGAAATCGGGATCGTGTGCCCGATCCGCGGCGGTCTCCAGAAAGCGACCGATCAACTCCGAGAAATGGGCGTCTCTCCGGTACCCTTCGCCTCTCCAGAAGGGGGTAGATGCCGCTCTGGAGGGAACGGGCGTCACAACTACGTCATTGTGGGTGATGCGCTGGATCCGCCAGGTCTGGCTCCCCAGAGTAAAGCTTTCCCCAGGCGAGGCTTCCCACACGAACTCCTCATCCAACTCACCCACCCGGGCACCGTCCTGACGCCGAAGGTGGAAGTAGCCTCGATCGGGAATGACGCCACCCGACGCATAGAGCGTCAGCAATGATCCGCGGCGGCCGACAACCGTTTTGGCGATACGATCCACGCATACCAGGGGAGCGAGTTCGCGAATCCTGGTATCTGCAAAGCGGCCGGCCAGCATGCCGAGCACCAAATCGAACATACGGCGGGTCAGCCCGTTGAAGGGATGACTGGTACGCACCGCGGCGAAGAGGCTGTCGATATCCCACTGTTCGATCCCCACCATGGAGACGATGATCTGGGCCAGTACGTCTAATGGGCAGGCAACCGGTCGCGTGGGCTCGATATCGCCCGAAAGAACGGCAGGGACCAGGGCCGCCGCCTCCACCAGATCATGGGCGTGGGTGGGCACGAACACCCCGCGGGAGATACCGCCGACCCGATGCCCGGAGCGCCCGATCCGCTGGAGGGCAGAAGACACCGAGGAGGGGCATGAGACCAGCACCACCTCGTCGATGGACCCGATGTCAATGCCCAATTCGAGGCTGTGCGTGGCCACGATGGCCTTTAACTGGCCAGATTTGAGTCGCTGTTCGACATCATGGCGGATTTCGCGAGACAAGGAACCGTGGTGCGCGTATGCTACTGTGGCATCTTCGGCGCGGTTGATCGCCAGCGTGAGCCGTTCGCTCACCCGCCTGCTAGTGGTAAAAAACAAGGTGGAGCGATTGCGAGCGATGATGCTGCGCATCTGGAGAGCCATGGTATCCCAGAATGAGCCGTCCTGATCGCCGATCCGGGCAGTAAGCGCGACGCGGAGTTCGCAGGTCTTCGTCGGTGCCGTTCGAATCACGACGACATCCCTGGCTGTGAAGGCTGGATCGTGGGACGGACCAGACACGACATACCCGCCGATGAAACGAGCCGCCTCGTCCTCCGGCTGCACGGTGGCCGACAAAGCGATCCTCTGGAACTCACCGGCCATCGCCACAAGACGGTCAACGGCCGTGATGAGATACGTACCCCGCTTTGTTCCCAACACCGCATGCACCTCGTCAAGGATGACCGCCTTGATTTCGCCCAACACGCCTCTGCCACGGGGTGAACTGAGGAGCAGGTTGAGACTCTCTGGTGTCGTGATGAGAATCTCCGGAGGGTGCCGAATCATGGCCTGCCGCGCTGCGGAGGGTGTATCGCCGCTGCGGGTAAGCACTCGAATGCGAGGCATGGGTTCGCCGCCCACGCAGAATTCCTGCCGCAACTCGTGGAGCGGAACGATGAGATTACGCTGGATATCGTTGTTCAGGGCGCGCAGCGGCGATACGTAGAGTACGCTGGTCTGCCCTGAGGGCCACTGCCCGCGGACGAGCCGGTCTATCGCCCACAGGAACGCCGCCATGGTCTTTCCGCTGCCCGTGGGTGCAATCATGAGCACGTGATCGCCGCGGGCAATGCACGGCCATGCAGACCGCTGCACCTGGGTCGGATCACCCATGCGGGCTTCAAACCACCGCGCCACCCACGGGTGAAAGAGGGAAAGAACGCTCATATCCTGGTCCGGATGGTCACAGATCGCTGCCACCGCACAGCGCTGCACTGGCGAAGGAAGAGGCAGCAGGCGGCTTCACCCTTAGGTGCGACGTGCAACGATAGCCTGGGAGGCCCGTGCGGGAAGCCACGGATGCCAACTTTTGGTGAAACGAGGAGGCTCGTCCACGGGCTTTATGGCCCCGGCAGCCTCCGGCGGGTCCACGGCTCGAAGCCCGTGAAACCCAGCGATGCCTCCAGGTAGGTTTCCTTCACCCCATACCGAAGCAACCCACCTCGACGGCCCACGGCGATCGCCACCTGGACCACGCCTTGCCCTTGACCGGCACCCAGCATTGTCCCCGCAGTGAACGCCTCATCCGACGGTGGCGTAGACGACATGCCTCCATCAGGAAGCGGTACCAAGTAGTACCCCGGCCGGGATCGATAGCCGATCCGGATGGGAGGATACGTGCGCTCCCCGTTCGTGGGTACGAACTCAAGACCGATGCTCACCACGGTGACATCGCGAAATTCGTCAGATTGGCCTTCGAAGGTCGCCTCGCTCCATCTCTCCTTCCACACATCCGCGGCCAAGGAGAGACCTCTCAGCGGCCCGACACCGATGCCGGCCCCAAAGCGCGAGGGCAACGAATAGTCGAACTCCGTGCTCCGATCGACGTAATGGGTGGTATGGATGGTCAGAAGCCCGTTCCCGGTAGACGATCCGCGCCAATACGCACCCAATCCAACTGTTCCACCATCCCAGAAGAATCCCAGTGCGGGGTAGCCTCCGCTGTGCTTCTGCAGCAGTTCATCCTTGGTGTCGACGTAGGAAGAATTCTCGAAATCCAAGTTGGAAATGGTGCGCACGCTGCCGAACAACCAACGCCATCCCGCGCCGATGCCGATGCCGGAGCCCGGCGAATACGCAATAGAGAGACCCCCGGCATACACTCCGCCACTGCGATTCAGTTTTCTTGTGTACGCCAACCCCGCCTCCGTAGTGCAGGCCTCGGCAAAACTATACTGGGCGGAATGGAGTTGCTCAATACCCAATCCCAGGGCAACTCCCCATTGTAGAGGCAGAGAGAATACTCCTGATGAAAGCCGGCCCGATGTCAGCCGCTGCGAGGACGATCCATCGCTTCCCCAGTTTACAAATGGCCGATACGTCAGGTTGAACGACGCGGTAGACACGCGGGCAAGACTGGCAGGATTGACGGCATCCACATAGGCGCCGGTCGCTCCCAGCCCTGCGCCTCCCATGGCGAATGCTCGCTGATCCACCGAGAGCATCGACTCGCCGAAATACTGGGACGACAGAACTCCGGCCCCGTACACAGGAGTCAATCCTCCCGTAAAGACGCAACACAGAACCGCCACGCACGCCAGGCGCGGCCATAAATCGTGAGTTCTGGGTGTCATCGGCTGCTCTCCGCAGGTGGCGGCGTGCCCCCGGGTGAAGCCGGCGCATACCCTCCGGGAGGCAAAGGAGGCACTGAGTAGTCGATCTCGATACGGGGAGTCAATCCCGCGGGTCCATCAATGGGGAAGAACGGGCAGAACGCCACCGCATTGTCCTCTGCGCTGAATCGAACCTGGAATCCGTTGTTGTCAATGGCCCGGGCCACCCATTCCTTCACGGCGCTGCTTATGTTGAACGACACCTCGGAAACGCCGGGCACCACCAGTGACTGATTCACATACGGCGACATCACGGCAGTGGAGTCTCCCCGCCAGATACTGTCGATGAGTTCGACCTGCAGCGACTTGGTCTCGAGAAGCGCCTGGGTAGTGTCACAATAGAGATAGAGGGTCGCGTAGTTGATGGTGACGGTACTGTCCAGCACATCGGGAAGCGGGAAATGGATCAGCATACGATAGCCGACGCCACTGCCGACCAAGAGCCTATCCTCGGCCACCGGCGCGACGCGACGGGCGATAGAGGCATCGGCCGCGGCATAGAGCACTCGGGTGGTGTCGTTACCCGCGGTATCTACGAAGCTAACCTCCCATTGCGGACGCAGGGTCACGGCGGCCTCGCGGCTATTGAAACGCCACAAGGACTGCGAGAACCCCTCATCATCCAGCCGGACCATGAAACCATAGTTCTCCGCGCGCTCCTCATAGATCTGACGCGTGACGGCTGCGGGAATGACGAACGTGACCCGCGAGGTATCGGCATGCAGCGAGCATGGCCCCGCCTCGGCGATGGTTAGCGGGAAGACGACACCTCCGGGCGAATCCCAGAGAAGGTCCCCAGTGCTGTCAGTGTTTGCCCGCTCCCAGGTCACGACGCTCTCATTCCAAAACTGCCGAACCCGGTACAGCCGGAACCATACGGGATCATCCTGACCCACCTGAAGCGTCAGAGTGAGCCTGCTCTCCCCATAACTCTGCACAGTCGTGTCTACCAAGGCAAACCGCAGGAGCGAATGGGCCTCGTAGCCACCATCTCTTCCTACGAACAGCACCGCGCCTCCCCCCAGAGGCACGACACGGGCAAACGTCGTTTCGGCGTCGGCAGAGTCAATCACTAGACTGAGCGGCTGAGAACCCTGACCCGGAAGACCGCCCAACCATGGAGCGACCGGTCCCTCTTTCGTACTACAGCTCAGCAGGCATGCCAGGGTCAGCGCCGCCGCTATGATACGCCTATCCGGCATTGTGTGACCCTGGACGTGGTGGTTCCTCCTTGGTGACATCACGCTCGATCTCCCGCATTCCCCGCTTGAACTCGTTGATGCCGCTACCCAGAGAGCGCATGACCTCCGGGATTCGTTTCGCCCCGAAGAGCAAGAGAACTACCAGCAAGATCACCAACAGCTCTTGCATGCCGATCATACCAGGCATAACCTCTTCCCTCCTCACAACGCAGTAGTGCCGAGTGGCGCTATTCCGTACATTTGGTAACTGCAGTTAGGGTGCCGGCACCAACCATGTCAAGCAGGGCTGATGGATCACTGTCGGCCGCGGCCGGCGCGCGTCGCACGCGAGCCGCTGGAGAATACACCACAACGCGATGGAGGGGTCCGTGAATCCACGGAGCCGATGGCCGCGCAAACCAGTCGTCTATGAGATCAATACGCGGATTTGGCTGGCGGATCTTCAGGATCGATTGGGTCGCGAAGTAACCCTTGCAGATGTCCCGGACCAGGCAATCACGCGATGGAAGAACATGGGAATCCACGCGGTGTGGCTCATGGGCGTCTGGAAGACCAGCCCGTACAGCGCCGAGCTCTGCCGAGCAAGCCAGGGATTGAGACACGAGGCCACGGAGATTCTTGGAGAGTTCCGCGACCGAGATATCGATGCCTCACCGTATGCGGTGGCAGGGTACGAGATCGACCCGGTCCTGGGAGGCCAGGAGGCCATGGGCGCCCTGCACGGTAGGATGAAGGAGCTGGGGGTTCTCCTGGTGCTCGATTTCGTGCCGAATCACCTGGCGGTAGACCATCCGTGGACTGCGGCCAAGCCTGAGCTGTTCGTGGCGGGGACCCAGGAGATCTTGGCCCACGACCCGGTAGCATTTTTCTCCGTGCCCGATGGCTCCGCCATCCTCGCCCATGGGCGGGATCCTCACTTTCCACCATGGTCAGACACCGCCCAACTGGACTACTTCAAGGAACAGACACATGAGGCCATGACCGATGAACTCCTGCGGGTCGCCGCGCACTGCGATGGAGTCCGCTGCGACATGGCCATGCTGCTCCTGCCGGATGTATTCAAATCGGTCTGGGGATGGACAACGCCCGAGCGCACGCCACCGTGCTTCTGGGACAAGGCCATTGCGACGGTTCGCAAGAGAAACCCGGGCTTCCTGTTCATGGCGGAGGTCTACTGGGGGCTGGAGGGAGTCTTGCAGGGGAAGGGCTTCGATTACACGTATGATAAAACTCTGTATGACCATCTCGTGTCGAGACGAACCAATGAAATCCACGCCCACCTCTCCACTCGCATCGGGTTCCACGAGCATGCCATGCGCTTCATTGAGAATCACGACGAACCTCGGGCGGCAGCGGTATTCGGCAAGGCGCAATCGAAGATGGCGGCTGCTATGATTTTGACATTGCCCGGCGCCACGCTTCTCCACCAGGGCCAGGAATACGGATGGCAGAAGCGGCTTCCGGTGCAGCTCCGCCGCCGGCCTATCGAACCTACCGACCATGATCTCGAGGCAGTGTACACAACCCTGATCCGAATTGCCGGCGATCAGGTGATCCAGGATGGGAAGTGGGAGATGCTGGTGGTTGAAGCTGACCGCAGGCAGGATGTTCTCGCCTACCAATGGGTTTCACCGTATCACGAAGGCAGCCTGCTAGTAGTACTCAATCTCACCTCGGCATGGCAGACCGGATGTGCCCGGGCGACGTGTCTGGGCTCGCACATGACCCGGGTGAATGCCCATGACATCATGACAGGTAAGGATGAGATCCGCCCCGCGTTGGTGGCCACCCGCGTGGAGGTGCCATTTCGTCTTCCCCCGTGGGGCTTCAAGATTGTTCGGCTTGGCGTCCCCGGTCATCAGGCAGACGACACAGAGGGAAGGCGGGTAGTCACCGGCAATCCGAGGAATCGCAGGAAGCGAGGACCGGGAAAGACGCAGCCCCATCAAGACAAGGGCCACCAGATCTGAAGCAGCCGAAGGAGAGGAGAGGATGGGTGGATGGATAGGTGGATGAAAGACGGGAAGCGAATCAGGAGTGGGGACTCGGCAGTCGGGCCCAGGGAGAAAGCCCAAGTACGGCGCTAAACGCGTGAGAGAATTGTCAGTCCTGCGATCCCGTGGCACTCGCTAGTGCAACCGGCTTCGCACTCGAATGCCAGCTTCCTCGATTCCGATACCGATCGCGATACCGATCCCGAGCCAACCGGCAGCGGAGTGAGGAGATAGGAGTGAGGAGAGGCGGCATTGGGCGGTATTCAGAATCCAGAAGTCAGAACCCAGAAGGCCCATCCATCCGTCCACTCATCCATCCGTCCATCGTTCCATCATTCCATCATTCCAACGCTGAACCCTTGTCGCACCACAAGGCGCCTTTGCGCCCATCCCCTCCCACGCAGCAAAATCAGCGAGGCCTACTTCGCCCCCTTCATCGGCAGCTCGCGGGCAGCATCGGTGCTGGCGCCGATCTTCACGGCGAAGCTGTCTCCCCCCGCGATATCCTCATCGGTAATGATATGCACGTCCAACAGGCCATCGCTGCGACACCCGGTCCGCCCTTGGTTGATTTCGCCCAGGCACAGGCTCCATCCTTCGAGCCAGAGGGTGAGGTCCTGGCGCTGGGCAGGCGTCCCGGAAAAATGGATGAGAAGGTCAATATCGCTGGCGGGGCCCGCCGTGGCGTTCTTCGTGCTGCCCAGAATGTACATGGCCCGAATGCCGAAGCGTTGGGGGTCGGTGTGAGCTGCGATTCGCTCCGCCATGCGCAACCGCCACCGCCAGTTCTCGGCGCCGTCTTGCTGGCACGACACATCAGCCCTTTCGCTGCTTTTCACCTCCCGCATCTCCACAGACGGCTCCGCGAGACACCCAATGGCCTCTTCCTGATCGGCATTCATGAGAACACGGAGAACCTTGCCTTCGGTGCAGCGGGGTACATCAATGACCCGCAGCGTGTCGGCCAGATGAGCAAACTCCGGAAGGAGTTCGGCGAGGATGTTCGGCGACCCCAGGAGGAAGGCTTCGTTGAACTTGGTACCATCCGTATCTGGATACAGCGGAAGATATCGGATAGAGGCCTCCACCAGATCCTGGAAAAAGTGGGTACCGAATGACACGTCGGGCACATAGTTGCCCTTTTTCCGTGCTACTTCGATGAGCATCGCGGTGTTGTTGATCTCAGAGTATGTAACCCTGACCCCCAGTTTGATGTCGCCCCGGCTGCCCCAGCGCCCGGGCCCGATCAAGACGAACTTCCTTCGTGGCAGGATCTTGTTCAGTCGGCCCACAGCCTCTCCCACCGCGCAGAGGTCAGCCAGCTCCGCCAGTTCCCCATACTTGTCGGGATCGACATAGACGACGTGCGTAAGATCGGGCACGCGCCCGTTGGAGACGAACCGGTTGGCGGTGAACAGGATAGCTTCGTCGGGAAGACCTCTCGGTATTTCCGCCGCCACGTCCTCGCCGGATGAAGCCTGCGGTCTGCACTGGAGAAGATAGAGATCCGTGCCGTCGTGGGCGAACTCCACATCCACCGGCGCCTGCAGAGCCTGATCAAGGGTCCGCAGAATGGCCGCCATCTGCTTCACGAACGGCGTGCCCAAGACCAGCGTGTCGAATGTCGCCACGACATCGTCACGCTGGAAGTCGGTCATGAGGCCTACCCCGCGTGTGAGCATACCCCCGGAATGAACTGAGAAGACGGAACTCAGGGCGGGATACTCATGACCGCATTCCTCCAGAAGCTGTTTGATCTCG
This sequence comes from Candidatus Fermentibacterota bacterium, assembly GCA_016928395.1. Classification (GTDB taxonomy): domain Bacteria; phylum JAFGKV01; class JAFGKV01; order JAFGKV01; family JAFGKV01; genus JAFGKV01. The sequence continues at coordinate 14,101 of JAFGKV010000037.1, forward strand.
AGACTCTCGAAGCAGTTCTTCTCGAGGTTGATGACATCGACCTTCTTGGGGGCGTAGCGGATCACCTCATCGACAGAGACATTGACCCTCAGGTTCGGTTTGCTGGGGGCCACGAGCACGGGGTAGTCATCCCCGACCCGATCCACTGCGCGGGTTCCCAGCCCCGGCACGAGCCTCAGGAGGCCGTCTTCCCGCTTGATCCGGGAGGACCAACGGAACTCGTTCCGGCTGAACGCAACCCCTGCGAAGGCCGGGAGAAAATACTTGCCGACCCGTTTCCCCACGACTTCCTGGATCATGACCCCCATCTCTTCATTGAAATCCAGGAGACCACGTTCAGCCCGATACTCGATGGGATCCGGGCCAAAGGTCGATGAGTAGACCTCGGCAACCGCATCCAGCAGGGCCGCGAGACGCTCCTCCTTGGGCCCCTGGTTCGCGATGAAGAGGCTCTTGTACTTCCCGGAGAACGCCGTGCCGAGCCGATCTTCGAGCAGACTCGAACTGCGGACGATGACAGGCACCTCACCCAAATCGTCCAATGCCTGAGAGAGGCCCTTCACAAGCTCCTGGGGAAAGTAGCAGTGCTTGAATACCTGGATGAGTTGAGGATACTCTCTCCGGACTTCGTCGACCTCTTTGTACTTCTGTTCGTATACATCGCCCAGGTTGTTGTGCCCGATGAAGGCCAGAATCCCATCGGATGCCACAAACCACGTCCGCGGGGTCTTTACCGTGCCTATCCCCTGGTTCTTGGGCGCCATCCTCTTCAAGATACGGCTGGCCAGAAACAAACCAGCCGTCTTGCCGCCAAGCCGGCCGTAGCTTCCTGCCGGGAAGATGATGCGCTCGCTCAGCTCGAAGAAGTCTTCGATCTCGATGAAACGCTTCGCGATGTTTATGTACTCGAGCTGCTCGGTAAAAAACCTCCGAATAAGCGCGACCTTGACGCCCTTCTCCGCTGCGGTGGGCAGTGTTGCGCCGACCGGCATCATCCTCCGGAACTTCTGCATCGCATCAAGAATATCGGTCAGCGGGGCATATACGTTCTGCAGCGTACGTACCAGCCCCGCCGACCTGTCTTCCTGAATCCACTGCTCAATACTGGAGAGAATCTCGTGGTCGGTGAGGTAGCGCGTCGATACTCTGAATGTCTCCTCACTGATACTGCCGACGGTATCCGAATCTGGGAGAACCTGGGGTTGGTTGGTCTCCCCGAACAGGCTCTCTCCTTCATGCACGCCGTAGCGCTGCAGCAACGAACGAGCCTCGGCCGCGCCGATCCAGGCGAGATAGTTGATCATCTTCCTGGAGATCCGCGTCAGAAGGTCAGGATCTGTTTTGCGGAGGAGTTCGAGGGCCATGAACCACTCGGGCCGCGCGGTGTCGATGAGTTGCTCCCGCTCCTGGCGAACCGTCTCGAACATGGCGCGAAGCCGATGATGCAGGATGTAGTGGCCGAGACGGTCGGCGATGGTGCGGAGGAGTTTGACCTCCTCCCGGAGGAACTGCCCCTCGTCACCCTGTGGACGCTCTTCTCGGTAGTATACGCAAATCTTGCCTACCGGAGCGTCCTGCACCCTGATGTCAGCGCAGAAGCCCCATGGTGTCGGCTCGTAGTCGTCGGTGCGAAAGACATGCGGCCCGTACGAGATCTCGGTTACGCAGATGTCCGAGTGCTGCAGAGCCGGCGGAATCGCCTGGGCCACGCCGGCGAAGGCCTCCTCGGGCGACGTGGTGGGGCAGTTGAGAAGTTCCTCGACCCGGTAGAGGCACCGCAATTCCTTTGCCCGCTCGTGCAGCGTGGAGAAAAGTGAGCCCGCAGCTCTGGTGGTCTTATCCATGGCGTCGTATCACTCCTCTGCCGTTTCGCCCATCCACGCAGACGGAGAGAGGATTCTCCGCCTGCACATGCCGAATGAATCTCGTTCGCGCCACCTCAGCCTGCGCCTCCAGCCAATTCCAGTCAATCCCATGCTGCTCTGTGTGACGCACTGAGAAATAGGAAACCTTGAAACTTGTGAGATTGTGGAAGAAATGGGAGCCTTGGCTCAGGTCAGGCTGCATCTGCGGCAATGTCGCCTCTACAATAACGCGGGCTCCGGAGATCGTGCTCCAGTTCACGGGGATTCCAAGCCAGGGATCCGAGGAACCCCACCGCCCGAATCCTACCAGGAGATAGGGCCTCCCCTCGTCAACGAGCGGCAGGTTGATACGCTCCAGCTCCTGGGCGATACGCGGAGTGAAGCGCGGTTCGAACATCTCGGGCATCACGTAGACGATGTCACGGATATCGTCCCTTTGTCCATTGCCCAAGACCGTCTCGGACGCCACGATGACTCTATCGCCCCTGAGTTCCTCCACGGGGAGAAGAATCTCTTCATTGGACACCACCATGGGCCGAACCTGGAGGAAGCCGAACCGGGCGGGAATGCCGCGTTTCCGATCCAGCGTGACCGCGAACTCAACCTCCACGGGCGCCTTTACCGATTCCTCGCTGGCCTTGAGCACCGCGCGGATAAGATCATTGAACGGCACTTCCTCGTATTCCAAGATCGGAGCAAAATTCACCACCCTCGGCCCCTCGGGGCCTACCCCCGGCATCAGTCGGTCGGAGCGTGGATCATACGTGGACGCGACGAACCGCAAGGTATTGTCGTAGTCTGCCGCATCAAGACCGAGTTGCACCAAATACTCGGTCTCCCGAATGGGGTCATGGGGCGGAGACGCTCCCATGTTGACGGCCCAGAAGGCCGTCTGCGAACTCTTGAGCAGTTGACCAATACTCCCGTAGGGCGGCGGCGCCTTGGGATATGCGGGGGAATAGGTCCACACCAGCCCGCCGTCGACGATGGTCTTTCCCAGCCCGAGGGCAAGATCCACCACGCCATCCTCAGGCTTGGCATATCCGCTTGGGTAGAAGTTGTAGGATCGGGCGACCCCCGCGAAGGTAGGGTAGAAGCGATCCGTCACGGGAGAACCCACTACTTCCTGGATGATGACCGCCATCTTCTCCGCTGAAGGATCCTTGCCGACTGTCCTAAGGTATGCCTTCGCCTCGCGGAAGAAGGTCGATGCCCACACGAACTTCACCGCTTCCACCAGCCGGCGGAACCGGGCATCGGGATCAGGCTGATTGTTGGGGATCATCTTGGTGGCATAGACGCCGGCGAACGGTTCATACATGGCGTCTTCCAGCATGCTCGATGAGCGCACGGCCAGGGGAACGCGCACGTCGTTCGTCACGGCGCGCAGGTCTCCCACCAGTCTCGCGGGAAGATCGCCCCGCTGGAACGCGTGGCCTATGCGCTCGTCGGGCAGATCTGAGTATGCCGTGTCGAGAAGATCGTTCTGCGCCAGGAAGGCATCGAAGAAATCGGTGCCGATAACCGTCATGCGGGGGATGGTAATGGTGAACCCGGGTGTCCGATCGGGCGGGAACTGCTGCCGGATGGTTTGTTCGACGGTCAAAAGTCCCTGCGCTTTCCCGCCAAAAGATCCGGTTCCTATCCGGGATACGGGGCTTTCGCCGTCGAAGAATCTCCTGTCGAAGCTGGAAAGATCAGTCATCGTGCACTCCGCCGGCGAGGAGTATCTTCAACCGCACACCCTCCCCGAAAATGCCGGAGAGGGTGTGCATATCAACGGGTGATCAGACCCAGCCGCGAGCCCTGCACGCATCGACGACCCGGCTGACCGAGATCACGTACGCGGCATCCCGCATGAAGAGCTTGCGCTTGCGCGCCAGATCACTGACGGCGATGAACGCGGAGGTCATCTTCTGATCGAGTTTACCCAGGACCTCGTCCTTGGTCCAGAAGTAGTTCATGTTGCACTGGACCTGCTCGAAGTAGCTGCACGTCACCCCGCCGGCATTGGCCAGGAAGTCAGGGATGACGAACACGCCGCGATCCTTGATGATGACATCGGCGTCGGGCGTGGTGGGACCATTGGCGCCTTCGGCGATGACCTTGACGCGCGGGCTCATCTTCTGCGCGGTCTCCGCATTGATCTGGTTCTCCAAGGCCGCGGGGATGAGAATGTCGGCATCCTGTGCAAGCCATGCATCGCCTGGCAGGCGCTCATAGCCCAGGTCCTGAGCCTTGCCCTTGTCAATGCCGCCGTACCGGTCGGTGATGGCCAGCAGTTCTTCGAGGCTGATCCCGCTCTTCTTACGGTAGGTATAGGATGTCTGCTCAGCCTGATCCCAGCAGGACACGCAGATCACCGTGCCGCCCAACTGAGTGTAGAGCTGGATTGCATACTGGGCAACATTGCCGAAGCCCTGCACGGCTGCCACCGTGTCATCGGGCCTGATCCCAAGCTCCTTGAGCGCCTCGCGAATGGTATAGACAACGCCATACCCGGTCGCCTCCGTCCGCCCCAGCGATCCGCCGAGACCCACCGGCTTGCCGGTGATGAAGCCGGGATACTTGGCACCGTGAATGGTCTCAAACTCGTCCAACATCCACAGCATGTGCTGCGGGCTGGTCATAACATCCGGCGCCGGCACATCACTGAGAGGACCGACGTTTCGAGCCACCTGGCGTATCCAGCCGCGACACAGACGCTCCTGCTCCCGTTCGGATAGATCGTGGGGGTCACAGATCACGCCGCCTTTCCCTCCGCCGAGGGGGATATCGACCACGGCGCACTTCCACGTCATCCACATGGAGAGCGCCCGCACGGTGTCGATGGTCTCCTGGGGGTGGAACCTGATGCCACCCTTACACGGCCCCCGAGCATCATTGTGCTGGGACCGGAATCCGCGGAATACCCGGACGGATCCGTCATCCATCCGAACAGGTATATTGAAGTGATACTCGCGCATCGGCCAGCGAAGCAAGTCACGGGTCGGCTGATCCAGCCCGAGCGTATCGGCAACCCCGTCAAACTGCTTCTGCGCCATTTCGAATGGATTGAACGAGCCTCTTGCCATGTCTCTCCTCCATGTGCACGGCCCCGCCGCGCTCTCTCCCACAGTACTTCAGGACATGTTGAGTGCTGTGGAATCATCACCGCCGGATCGAAAAAAAGAGCCCTGCCGACTGGAGCCCACGGGGGCTGTCGCAGGAGTCCGACCTGGCATGGTGATAGTGGGCTAACAAGACTCGACGAAGTTCCTGCTTCGCCCTGCCTTTGTCAAATATCGCGGTGACACGACACGAGGGGGATTGACTTCCTCGCTTCCCCCCCGCTTCGCTTCGCTCGCAGTTCTCAGTTGTTGTCAGTCAGTGTCAGTCAGAGGTCGGGCCTTCTTCACCTCTTCACCTCTTTGCTTCTTTGCTTCTTTGCTTCTTCACCGCTCATGCTCTTCGTGGTGAATCACGCCGCTCTATCTCCTCACTCCTCACTCCCGCCGTGGCCTTACCTTGATCGTACGGTAGCGCCCCAGGCTTACCGTGCCGGGCGGGGCGCCCCGCGGCTTCCTGACCTCACGACAGGTGGTGACGTGCACGGCAACGCTTCCCCCTGCCTTGGCAACAGAATATCCCGCCGCCAAGGCTGCGGCATAGCGCTCCGTGTCCCGGGGGAGACGATCCGCCCCACCCGGATTCCGCACGACAACGTGCGATCCTGATCCGGAGGCAATATGAAACCAAAAATCACCCGGAGCGGCCAGCCTGAGCGTCAGAATGTCGTTGTCGGCCGCGGTGCGGCCAACGAGCACCGTGGAGCCGTCAGGTGCCACAAAACGCCGGGCAATCGCACGGCCGCGCCACATTCCTGAATCAGCACTCTGTGGATCAGGCCCGTCTGATGCTCTCATACGTCGTTGCTCCTGCCGGACTGGCCTGAGGCCTGCCACCTAGTTCTCGCCTGAGACGGGTCGAGCACGATCGATTCGTCGCATCCCCTGCGGCAATTCGAGGTGACCGCTGTGCGTGCTGGATGGCTCCAAGATACGGCTCACCGCACCCAGCAGAAACAGTTAACCCCCTCGTCCATGCTGCAGTACTTCACCGAAGGGGTGACACCCGACCTTCGAACGAATCGCGCCTGTCCTGACGTGGCCAGAAGTGAAACAGGGCCGAATGCCCAGGATCTCACGCGGACTGCAGACTGGCTGCGAAGCGAGCGTGCAGACAGCCGACGGCTTCCCGCACAACGAGACGGGGAACCACCGCCGCATCATCGGGTTCGCTTGACTATACCTCACGACATCTTCCTCGTTTCCCGTATCTCAAGGAGGTCACGCCTGTGCATCTCAGGCATCTCGGTGCCCTTATGCTCGCCTTACTCCTCCCCTGGACGGTCGCGGCAACACCGCTTACCCTCGCAATGGCTCCCTCATCCGAGCGGGGCCTGGCCTCCAATTCTCTCTCGACCCTCGTCTGGGACGGTGCCCGGCTCTGGGCAGCCAGCGGCAGCGGCGTCAGCCATTCCCTGGGTGTGCCCACCACTGCGTTGGACTGGGTGACCTTCACCACCGACGACGGCCTGCCTTCAAACATCATACCTGCCCTGGCCGCCCAGGACGGGATCGTCATCGTGTCGGCGGCATCCTATGACGATCCCGATCTGAGTTACACCTTGGATCGGGGCGACGGTCTCTTCCGCTCGGACGACCTGGGTGCCACATGGGATTCTCTTGGCTTGAATCGGGCAGTCGGCATCGGCAATATCTGCTGGGACGTGGCCCTGGCCGGCAATGCGGTATGGGCTGCCTGCTGGAACGGGAAGGCAACCTCCGACTTTCCGTCAGGGTTGGCCCTGAGTACCGATGGCGGCGCCACATGGGCATACCCCGATGTGGCAGACACCATCGGGCCTCTGTGCTTCGCCCTGGCTGCGGCCGATTCGACGTGCTGGGTGGGGACAGGCCAGGGAATCGGCCGTACGACCGACTTCGGAGCAACATGGCGCTCGTTCAGCTACGCCAGCACAGACGGAGACATCTCCGGTGATTGGATCGTCGCGCTTGAGGTTCACCCCGATGACCCACAGGCCGTGTGGGCCGCGACCCGCGCCATTCCTTCCATGGACGGTCAGCCGGGCTATGGCACTGACGGAGCCTGCTTCAGTCTCGACGGAGGAGGCGCGTGGCACCGAATCGAAGAACTGGTGGGTGCCAGTGTATGGGACTTTGCATTCTCCGGTGACACGGTCTGGGCGGCCACGGAGGAGGGGTTGGGGTTCTCACCAGACCGGGGTGCCACATGGTCCCTTCTGACCAGAGACGCGGGTCTACCCGAAGAGGTGTTCTATTCGGTGGCCGTCGTCGGATCCCACGTGTACGCGGGATCCGACGACGGCCTGGTGTGGAGCAATGACCGCGGTGTCACCTGGCAGGTCATGTTGGCCAGTCAACCCCAGGGGACCCTTGATACACCCGAGGTGTATGCGTATCCGAATCCATTCAGCCCCAGGCGGGGTCAAACCGCCCGGATCCGCTATAGCTTGGGAAATTCGTCCCGAGTGTGGCTCAGGATCTTCGACTTCAATGAGCATGTGGTGCGCACCCTGACGGACGGCCAGCAACGAACCCTGGGCGATCTCCTCTTCGAATCGTGGGATGGCCTTGACGACCAGGGGCGCCTCGTGCCCAACGGGACCTACTTCTTCCGCTTACATGCAGAACGAGGCGCCCCGTCATACGGCACAATCATGGTGTTGGACTGATGCGATACACAACGCTCCTCACGCTAGTGTTCCTGACGACGGCTCACGCGCGGGTCAACCCCGGCGACTTCCTCAGCATGCCTTTCGACCCTTCCACGGCAGCCCTAGGCGACGCCGCCGAAATCCTGCGGGGAGGCGCCGCCTCGGCACTGCGCAACCCGGGAATCATCGGAAGCATGGAATCCCGCGAGGTGTTTGCGGCGCACACCTTCCTTTCCCTACACCGGCGACTCGATGCCGCGGCTGTGGCCATGCCCATCGGCAACCACGGAACGCTGGCCATCGCCGGAGTCCAGGCCGCGGTGGACAAGATCGACGGCAGAGATCTGAATGGCCGCCATACTGGCTATCTTACCGACACGCGCAATGCCGTATCCTTCGTATTCGGCCTGCGCCCCATCCCACAGGCCTCCTTCGGCATCGCCATCAAGGCGTTGTTCCGGGAGATGTCCGAGGAGACCGCCAGCGGCACCGCGTTTGACATCGGGGGTCGCGCGGAAGTCTACGAAGGCATCACCGTAGCGCTGACAGGCCGAAATCTCGGCATCATGAGGCCCAAGGGTCGGCCTATGGGGGCCTATTGGCCGTGGAACAGCTCCTACTGGTCTGACGACTTGCAGGTACAAAAGGATGACCGGATCCCGCCATCCCTGGCCTTCTCGGCAGCATCAAGATCCCTGCCGTGGGGACTGCGTGCGGGGCTGGGGGTGGCGAAGACTGAAGGCGAGGCCGCAACGGTCTCTGGAGGTCTAGAGTATCCCGTGGATAATCGCCTGACGCTCCGGGCCGGGGGAACAGTCGATTCACCCGCGCTGGGTGCGTCAATGCTGATTCCGGTATCGTCCGCGCTCGTCACTGTGGGATATGCCTGGAGCACGGGAGAGTTGACGAACGACCCGATTCATCGAGTTTCTCTGACCTCT
>JAFGKV010000235.1 GCA_016928395.1 Candidatus Fermentibacterota bacterium
CCGCGTCTCTCCAGAGTCCATTGACCGCCTCTACCTGCTCCATTCCCCTCCAGAAACTTGACATTTTACCTACGTCCCGGGGGCCCAGAAGATCGGCCCGCGCGTGCGCAGAGCAACGGTCATATAGGACATGTCCTATGTATGACACGTCCTATATGCTTCAGAGCCGCGATCCTTGCAGAGACGCCGGATCACCGCCGTTGGACGGCTTTGCAGTGCTGCGTGAGTTCAGCCTGGAGGGCGCTGAATCGCCGGTACGTCGTGCGGATATCGTCCAGCCACGCCTCTGTTTCGGGAGTGGGTTCGGCTGCGACACATGCGGCTGCGAGCATTGCCGCGTGGCCGTAGTGGCTCCGGCGCTTGTGCTTCGTGACACCTGCAATGCGCTTCTCAGCGGCCGTACGCAGGGCCTTCAGAATGGCCGTGCGATCCGCGGGGCAGAGGTCCCCGCCGATTCCCGCCAGCGCGATGATCTCTTCGACAGTGGGGTCTGCAAGGACAGGGCCGTGGGGTTCCACGTCCCGCACCTCCTCCTCATCGATGCCATTGCCTGGGCCGAGTCGCGGGATGCCCTCCGACCGCGACTCCGCAGCCGCGACGCCGAGAAACCGACAGAAGAGGGAAACGAGCAGGTGCCCGGGATGTTCATCGTTCGACCAGCCCATCCCAGGGGCTGATGCCAGCAGCTTCGCTGCCCGCGTGAGCTCGCCGAGAAGCACATGAAGCAAGGCCCGCTGGCGCTGAGCCGGCGTGGGACACACCCCAATCGCCTCCGAAGCTCTCTCCTTCGCCACGGTACTGCTGTCGGACGAGCCGAGCCATCGCCGAAGCCGCAGCAAGCTGGGAGCTTCCCGCCATGCGCGCTCGAGGCGTTGCGGCAGGTCGCCCCGTCCCAGCTCTTGTGCCGCGAGAGCAGCCCCCTCGAAGAAGCGCCCCCGCCAGTGAACATCCGCAGACACGATCTGGGCTGCTTCCTCACACCCAGCGAGGGCGGCCTCCCAGTCCTTCCTCTCAACCAACGCCCGACACCATTCACTGAGGTCCTCCGGTCGCTTCGTCGTGCGTGCGATCCTGGCCAGCCCATCAGGGCCTTCCAACCGACCAACAACCTCACGTAGCCACCGGTCTTCATCCGTGTCATGGTCGCGGTGTCGCTCCACCCGGGGGCTAGACTCGAGAAGCGCTTTCCACTGGGAGAGGAACTGGTCCAGCTCGGGCAGCGGCTCCACTGCCACGCGCTCCATCTTGCGCAGCGGCTCCCAGAAGCTTCCGATGGATTGGATCTCGTTGAGAGCAGCGCGAACAGCCTCAGCGCGCCGTCCGGCATGTTCGGTCATGTAGGTGGCAACGACGTAGTGTGCCGCACAGGCGGCGACATCGACATTGAGGACCTCATCGAGCATCTCGTGTTCGCCAAGGTGTATCGCTCCCTCGCCCATGGGGAGGAGCAGTGCCCGGAAGATCCGCAACGCAGCTCCATAGTCCCTGGCAAGGAATGCGTTGGATGCCTGCCGCAGGCAGTCGTCGACCTCTTCTGGGTCGGCGTATCCGTCCCGAACGGCGGATTCGGCGAATGCGAGGATCCGAGCGATGTTCCGCTCCGTCGGCGGCGCAGGCGCCCATCCCGAGTCACTGTGGCTCGCGCGCGCTATCACCATGTTGGCCAGTCGCGAATGCGATGCCTCTTCGAGCCAAGGGATGATATCACGAATGAGCTGTCGGAGCTCGTCTTCGCTCATCGTTTCCAGTGCGGCGTCAGCGTCAGACGAATGCCGCGGCGACACGGGTGTCCGCCTTCGTCGTCTCATGTGAGCTCCAACCTCCTCCCGAGCATCTGTGTGACGAAGCCTCCTGGTGATCTGTCCTCGGAGACGAGTTCCCGGATCCGGCCAAAGGTCTCGTCGGCACGGCCTGCGTGCTCAGCCGCCTTCATGGTGTGGGTGTAGGCGGCGACTACATCGAATCCGGTGATCTCGTAGCCGTATCCTTTGACCAACCAACGCAGGGCCGCCATACCGGCTTCAATGGCGAACGCGGGGTTCTTCTCGGCATAGTCGCGGGCGGCCCGGGTCAGTGTCTGCGGTGCGCAAGGGTTCGCGTTGGCCAGCGCAATGGCCTCATCGAGCATTCCGGCGTCCTTCGCTGCCGCGAACCACTTGCCTTCTTCGCCGGGCGTCAGCCTCACCAGGTCGGCCAGGATCTCGGCTTTCTCCTTGTGGGGATACTTCTTTGCCACCGCCCGGAACCACGCGAGGTAGGTTCCCGCCCGATTGGCAGTCAGCCCGTACCGTCGATACGCGTCTTCAGCAAAGCCGGAGGAGAGAAGGGCTTCCTCGCACAACCGGTCAATGGCCAGGTCGTTGGCCCACGGGTTCCGGCAATCTTCCGCGTATCGAAGCGCCTCGGCCCTCTTTCCCCGCGCTATGAGAGCCTTTGCGGCCCACTGCCGGTAATGCCAGAGCCGGGCGCCTTGGGCCAGTTCGAGCAGTTCATCGTAGCGCCCGGCGGCATACAAGGCCGACAGGCATGCCGTCGCGCCGTGGAAGTGGTGGCCCGGCGGACTCTGCGGACTCAGCACCCTTCGCGTGATGTCGATGAGCTGATCCGCCCACCGCGATGCCACCTCAGGCGACGCACACAGCTCGCCCCAGTAGTCCGCCAGCAGCTCGATGTAGGGTATCCCATCGTCGGCATGGGCCTGGAACAGCCGTTCCAGCCACGCTTCGCGGGTGCTATCATCTGCCGGTGCCTCGGCAACAATCTTCACCAGAACATCGATGGCATGGTTGACCGCGGTGCCGATGGCGCCCGACGAGCTGTCCACCTGCTCCAACGCAGGCGAGACCTTCTCCAGGAAGAGCACCGCGCCCTCTGCAGCGAGCAGCGTGTCAGTCCGAGACACCTTCCGGATCTCTGACACCGCTTCCTTGACACGGGTGATGGCCGGCTGCGACCTCCACCCGAATGCATGCCGACGGAAACGGGCCTTGAACTGCCAAGGGTGTGCTGTTTGTCGCGTACTCATGCTCCCTCCTCAAGGTGCCGCCTCACCTCGCGTAGGCGGCTCTAGAGGTCACTCATGTCCGCCACCACGATCGCTGAAGAACGACCCAATCTCATGGGGGGCTCGCCAGCAGCCACGTGCCGTGATCGGCGTCAGCCCATGTGCTCACTCCTCGGCCGCCGCCTCGCGGCGTATGCCTTCAAGAGGAGGGGTGTTTCGCCTTCAGCGTGGCCAGAGACAGGAAACTCAAGCTCCCTCAGGAGATCCAAGCCGTTCTCCCGAAGTAGCGCGCCGATTTGCTCTTCTCCATGCCGGAACATGGTTACTCGCGTGTCTGCGTGCTGGACCTGGAAGTCGGAACTCTCACCGATGCGGCGATGTGCCACCACAAAGGCGAACACCCCACCAGCTCTCAGAATCCGGGATGTCTCGTGGAACATAGGGCCCAGATCTTCGAAGTGATTGAGCACGCCGGCGCAGACGGCGTGGTCGAGCGTCGCGGAGGCGTAGGGGTAGGGCGCTTCGTTCAGATCGTGTACCTTCAGATCCTTGGCAAACCCCTTGTTCCGGCACACATCCAGCATCTCGGGCGACATATCCATGCCGAAAACGTCGAGCCCGGCCTTGTGGAACAGCACCGAACCGAGCCCGGTACCTATGCCGATGTCGAGCACCGATTGACCTGGTTCCACGAAGGCGTACGTGAGACCGAAGACCACCTCCGGGCCGCGCCAGCCCTGCGCGTCTTTGCTGCGGTCATACTCGTTGGCCATTTCGCTGCATCGCGAGGCAACGGACTCTTCTCCACGGCTCATTCAGCCCGCCTTTCTTGAGAATCCGGGATGCCTAATTGACACACATCCGGCCTCGGAAGAACGGCACAGAGCAACCCTGTGTCATCCATGGGCTTCGCGGATCCCCCCCTCGCGCATGATCGCTAGGAAGCGAAGATCCGCCCGGCGCAGTCTGTCTTGGTTCAGACTGCTCCAGACTCGCCGGATGACCGCTCACCTCAGGAACACAGGGATCAGGCGGAACGACGCCGTCACAGTTCGGAGCACTCGGGTGCCCCCGGGTGTACGAGACACGGAGCAATTCTTGATAGTCATTGCGGCACACTGCAACGCAGCGGGGAGCGGCCTGGTCACCAACTCCCACGTCCGCCATGATACATCGTCGCGAGTCACTGCTGATCGTCGCCGGCACGACCTGCTTGGCACTGGCCGTGGCGGGCATCCTCCTTCGTGTGGTGCCCACGACTCCGTTTCTGTCGCTCGCAGCCGTCTGCTACGCCCGGAGTTCCCGGCGCTCCTACCATCGGCTCATGACCAATCGGCGGCTCGGTGCGCATCTCAGCGAATAGAGAAGGGGCCTGGGCATCTCGTGGAGGCAGCGAATCCTCACCGTGCCGCTTCTCTGGTTGACCATTGGGTATGCCAGTTGGTGCGTGGTCTCCCTGACCTGACTCCGGGTGATTCTAATCGATATCGCGACCGACGTCACAGTCAACATAGTGACGATCAAGGGACATGGTCGGGAGAGCCGGGCCAATAGCGGTTCTTCGGTGCTCACCAGACGTGCCATTTGCCTTCGAATGCCGTCTGGGATAGCTTCTCCAAATCGAGCCATGAGTAACCCTCCTTTGGCGCGGGTACGCGTTCATCTGCGGAGGAATCGCATCATGGCTTGTGCTCGTTGAATGGCTCGACGCTGCCTACGTCCCACTTGGAGCACGGGGTGTTCGTATGGTGAGTGGGTTGGCAGACGATGCCCGCCTCGTATGACGCAGAGATCGATAGGAGGATTTCGTGACACGTTACTCCACTCGCGTTCTTCATCGCATCATGGCCGTGGTTGCGCTGCTCACCGGAACCGTCGTGACCGCGGCAGGAGGAAGCGTGGATGAACAGGTCGTGGACGCCTCCGGGGATCGGTGGGAGCAACGAAAGGCGTGGGCCGGGGTGTCGCTGCCGGCGGGGGGTTCTTCCGCGGAACACGGTAGTGATCTGAGAGGGCCGTCGCCCGGTGCCGAGCCTGTATGTCCCGAGGGCATCGATCCCGGGTGGTGGGGAACGGTGCAGCGCGACGTCGCCGCGGATATCGCGGCATCGGAGTACCATATCCGCTGGAACGAGAATGCGGGCGCATACCAGTCGCCGAACCGGGCGCAGAACCTGCGATTTACGTTTTGGGGAGACGGTTTCGCGGCACAGCCCCTGGCCCAGGAGGAGGGCGACCATTCCTGGAGGCTGGCCCTGAGGCTTGCGGCGTGGGGGCGGGAGGATGCGACTCAGGAGTTTCAGGCAGGAGGTCTTCGGGTTGATAATAGCCGTGCGGAGGCCGAGGGCCGCGGCGTGACGGTGATGTACCGGAACGACCGCGAGGGCATGCGGCAGGACTTCCTGGTCAGGGAGCGCCCGGGTGGAACGGGGCCGCTGCGGGTGTGGGTGAACCTGGAGATAGACGGTGCCGTCATGGAGGTGGAGCCGGACGGCCGTCATGTCTCGTTTCGGAAGGAAGTCGCGGGTGGTGCACGGGTGATGTCATACGGAGACTTGAAGGTTACCGATGCGGCGGGCCGCGTGCTCGAGGCAGCGATTGAGAGGGATGGCGACGGGTGTGCCATCGTGGTGGATGATGCCGATGCCGTGTATCCCGTGTTGATCGATCCCTTGTCGTCTTCGCCGGACTGGACGGCCTCGGGGGAAGGGACCGGCGACGCTTTCGGCTATTCGGTGGCGACGGCCGGCGACGTAAACGGCGACGGCTACTCAGACGTGGTGGTCGGGGCATGGGGGGTTTCGATCGATGTGGGGAAGGCGTATCTCTACCTGGGGAGCGCGTCGGGACTGTCGGCCACGGCCTCCTGGATAGCGTTGGGGCAGGGCCCCGACAACTGCTTCGGCCGTGCGGTGGGAACAGCGGGTGATGTAAACGGCGACGGCTACTCAGACGTGGTGATCGGGGCCGACGGGTACGCGAGCAATACCGGGAGGGCGTACGTGTATCTGGGGAGCGCGTCGGGACTGTTCGCCACTGCCTCCTGGACGAAGTCCGGCGAGGCAGCCAGCAACTACTTCGGCCGTGCGGTGGCGACGGCGGGTGATGTGAACGGCGACGGCTACTCCGACGTGGTGGTCGGGGCCTACGCGAGCGCAACGGGGGCCGGGAAGGCGTACCTGTATCTGGGGAGCGCATCCGGACTCGCGACCACTGCCTCTTGGACGAAGTCCGGCGAGACGGCCAGCAACTACTTCGGCTACTCGGTGGCGAGTGCGGGGGATGTGAACGGAGACGGCTTCTCCGATGTGGTTATCGGCGCCCACAGGCATGGCAACTATACCGGGAAGGCGTATCTCTACCTGGGGAGTGCCTCGGGACTGTTGGCCACAGCATCCTGGACGGCCTCGGGGGAGGCGACGCTCAACTACTTCGGCTATTCGGTGGCGACGGCGGGCGACGTGAACGGAGACGGATTCTCCGACGTGCTGATCGGAGCCCACAGGAACACGAGCATGGCCGGTAGGGCGTACCTGTATTTGGGAAGCGCGTCGGGGCTCGAGGCCGCGGCATCCTGGACCGCCTCGGGGGAGGCGGCCAGCAACTTCTTTGGCCGCTCGGTGGCCACAGCCGGCGACGTAAATGGCGACGGCTACTCCGACGTGGTGATCGGGGCCGACGGAAACGCGATCAATACCGGGAAGGCGTACGTCTACCTGGGGAGCGCGTCGGGACTGTCGGCCACGGCCTCCTGGATTGCGCTGGGGCAGGGCCCCGACAACTGCTTCGGCCGTGCGGTGGGAACAGCGGGGGATGTGAACGGCGACGGCTACTCCGACGTGGTGGTCGGCGCCTGGGGGAACACGAGCGAGACCGGGAAGGCATACCTGTACCTGGGGAGCGCATCGGGGCCGTCGGCCACAGACTCCTGGACGGCCTTGGGGGAGGGGACCGACAACCGCTTCGGCTGTTCGGTGGCGACTGCGGGGGATGTCAATGGAGACGGCTACTCGGACGTGGTGGCCGGAGCCTGGGGGTACGCGGGAGATATGGGGAAGGCGTACCTGTACCTGGGGAGCGCGGCGGGGTTGTCGACCACAGCCTCCTGGACGGCCACGGGCGAGGGGGCCAATAACTACCTCGGGAATTCGGTGGCGAGTGCAGGCGACGTGAACGGCGACGGCTACTCGGACGTGGTGGTCGGCGCCTGGGGGTACCTGGGCTACAGCGGGAAGACGTACCTGTACCTGGGGAGCGCGTCGGGGCTGTCGGCCACTGCCGCCTGGACGGCCACGGGCGAGGGGGCCAGCAACCACTTTGGCCAATCGGTGGCGAGTGCAGGCGACGTGAATGGAGACGGCTACTCCGACGTGGTCGTCGGGGCTGAAGGGTACGCGGGGCGTACGGGAAAGGCGTACCTGTACCTGGGGAGCGCGACGGGGCTGTTGCCCGCGGCCTCCTGGACGGCCACGGGAGAGGGGGCGAACAACAACCTCGGGAATTCGGTGGCGAGTGCGGGGGACGTAAACGGAGACGGCTACTCCGACGTGGTGGTCGGGGCGTGGGGGAACGCGGGCAGTTACGGGAAGACGTACCTGTACCTGGGGAGCGCGTCGGGGCTGTCGGCCGTGGCCTCCTGGACGAAGTCGGGGGAGGCGACCAGCAACTACTTCGGCTATTCGGTGGCGAGTGCGGGGGACGTGGATGGCGACAACTACTCCGACGTGGTGGTCGGTGCCTATGGGAGCGCGAACTATACCGGGAAGGCATACCTGTACCTGGGGAGTGCGGCGGGGTTGTCGACCACTGCCTCCTGGACGGCCACGGGGGAGTCGTCCTACAGATACTTCGGCTATTCGGTGGCGAGTGCGGGGGACGTAAACGGAGACGGCTACTCCGACGTGGCAGCCGGGGCGTGGGGGAACGCGGGCAGTTACGGGAAGACGTACCTCTACCTGGGGAGCGCGGCGGGGCTATCAGCCGTGGCCTCCTGGACGAAGTCGGGGGAGGCGACCGGCAACTACTTCGGCCGTGCGGTGGCGAGTGGGGGCGACGTGAACGGAGACGGCTACTCCGACGTGGTGGTCGGAACCGACAGGCACACCAGTAACACCGGGAAGGCGTACCTATTCTACGGCAATGACGGTGACGGTCTCCACGTGCTTCCCCGCCAGTGGAGCCCCGATCTCGTCACCCCGGTGATCCCTGCCCTGAAGACCCGATCTCCGAGCCAGGCGGGGGTGGGGCTCCTGGCAAGGACCTTCTTCGGACGAAGCGACCTCAGGGTCCAGTTCGAGGTCAAGCCTCTGGACACGCCCTTTGACGGGATGGGCCTGGTGACAACCGACTGGGCTGACGCGGGTACCACGGGGATCGCGGTGAGCGAGGTCATCGAAGGGCTGAGCGACGCTACCATGTACAGATGGCGCGCACGGGTCGGATACCGCATGAACAACGGCGCGCCGCAGCCGTACGGCCGCTGGGTGTACCAGCCGTACAACGGCGGTCTGGGCGAGGCCGACTTCCGGGCAGGGGACTACGTTCCCCCCGGCGCTCCGGCGGTGCACATCGTGCCATTGAGCCCCACCCAGTGCCGGCTGTGGTGGCACCCGGTCTCGGGCGCCCTGTCGTACGACCTGTACCGCGGCACGTTCGCGTACTTTGTGCCGGGGGCGCCGTGGCAGACGGTGGCGGCGCCGGACACGACCTATGACTTCACCGACGGTGTCGGCGACCCGGCCACGACGTACTATTTCCTGAGCCGCACCGTGGGCACCGCAGGAGAGTCAGACGACTCCGGCAGGGTCGGCGAGCACGAGGTTGCATTGCCCTGAACGTGGAGTCGGCGCGTACAGGGAGGAGGAGACATTCGGGAGGCGTGGAGGACACTGAAGAACCGGCTGCGACCTCCACCCGAATGCGTTCCGTCGGAAGCGGGCTTTGAACTGCCAAGGGTGTGCTGTTTGTCGCGTACTCATGCTCTCCCCTCAAGGCGCCTCGGCGCTACGCAACGTCGCGGAAGGTCACGCAGGCCTGACAAGGCGGTGGCCGGACGGCTTCCTCGTGAAGAAGGTGGCCTAGGGACGTAGGTAAACTGTCAAGTTGCGGGGAGCCGCAGGCACTGGTTCCGAAGTTAGCGAACGAGAATCTGCGCTGTGGATGGACACGTGCGTGCGGTTCGGGAACGTTCCTGAAATCAGGACTTTCTCTCCACTGGCAACGGGTGGGTCTTGTGCACTGCGGAGGGGTGACGCCGGCAGAACGACAGGAAGCCGGCTTGGTCGACACGCGAAGTACGCTGGTTGACATGAGGATGGGCGAGATCGTATCCATCACGGCACCTGGGTGAGAGTCGGTCGCACTCGGCGGTATCCAAGGAAGGCCGGCCCGTGTGCCCCGTCAAGCGGACGGGGATGGGGGCTGTCGGCCGTCAGCTCAATCCCGTGGCATCCACTTAAGGTTGGCCGCAAAGCGTAGAGGTGCAGCTAACTCGAAGTCTCGTTCGATTCGGTTGTTGTGTGCAGCCTTACCCATTCCGTGAAGGCAGTGCGGGATAGATCCCCTGCAGCAAGCAGGAGAATGACCTTCTCCTGCTCATCAACACCACACTGGATCTCATAACCGTTGAGAAGGAGAAAGGTCTCCATGGCTGCGTGGCCGACCCGTTTGTTCCCGTCCACGAAGGCATGATTCATCACGAGCGAGTAGCCCAAGGCTGCGGCCTTGGCGACGAGGTCCGGATAGAGGTCTTGGCCGCCGAAGGCTGCATGTGGCTGACCGACCGCCGACTCAAGTGCACCGAGGTCGCGGATCCCAGGGGCCCCGCCGGAGGCGGCACGCAGACGCTCGTGGAGATCGAGGACTTCGGCTACAGAAAGGAAACGCATCAGGCGAGCCGTGTATAGAGCTCACGGTTCTTCGCCAGAACTCGGTCAGCGGCGTGGTCGAAATCGGCATCAGGCTGCGCGATGAGATCGTCCACAGACGCCCTGAGAAGCTGTTCAGGTTCCAACCCAACGCGCTGCGCTCTCTTGCGCAAGGCCTCGGCTTTCGCATCATCCAGTTGCAGGGTTATCGTTGTCATGTGTTGTCTCCTTGTCCTTATCAGAATACCATCACTCTAGGGCGCGTCGTTCAATCCATTCCTAAGGCACACAACGGGTCCGCGGGTGAACCCTCACCCGGAGGGCCTTCGGCTCGACTCGCTGGTTCGGGCGCCGCGGGCAGCCGCAATCAACGTCGGTTCAGTCGCCTGCTGGGCAAGCACGACATGAGCAAACTGCGAGCAAGTCATACTCATCCACGATTATGTAACTGCTCCGCAAACCCCGCCTCGAATCTCGGCTCCTCGACGGAATCTGCGCAGCCTCAGGGCAGAAGGGAGCCCTGGGACGACAATAACACGCCCAGTCCTTAGCCGAAGAGCGCTGGAATCGGGCCGTTTTCCGCATGACACGCACCCGGCCGCGCCCAGAGGCCGGCGGGGTGCGTTGTGATCCTTGGCCTTCCATCGTTCCCAACGAAGCAATCCTTCGTCTTGTGCAGATCCGCATGATCCCACTTCTCTCAACCCCAGAACGCGTTCATCCGGGCTGCGGACGCGAGCGAGTGGTCAGCCTTCAGTTGTCGGTGATCAGTCAAGCGCAGAGGAACCGATGGTAGGGAACTGGGGAAGACCCTCCGCTCTACGACGGAGCCGGCGGTGGAAGGAGCCACAGTGTGTCGAAAAACACGCGCGAGAGATCCGATCGTATCCATCACTGCCCCTGGGTGAAGGTGACTCTTGAGTGAGGAGATAGGAGTAAGGAGTGAGGAGATGAAATAGTCAAG
>JAFGKV010000236.1 GCA_016928395.1 Candidatus Fermentibacterota bacterium
GAAGGGTAATACACCAACCTCTCAGAAACTCGTTGTCCTACAACCCCTCCGAGGTTGTCCTCCTGCGTAACTAGGAAACGGGGGCTATGGCTTGACACAAGCCCCGCTTGTCACGTTGAACCGGCTCGGGCGCAACAGGATCGGCACAGTGGGACAACCGCTTCCCGAGACAGAGGTCCTCATCGTGGATGGCGAGATCCTCGTTCGGGGACCACAGGTGGCCCGCAGCCTACTCGATGCTTCAGGCGATACCGGAAGATGGCTCTTTACCGGTGATCTTGGCCACCGCACGGAAGACGGCTACCTCGTGATCGATGGCCGCCGCAAGGAGATCATAGCGACCTCGTATGGGAAGAAGGTGCCCATAGGCCCTATCGAGGCTGCGCTCCGTGGCGTACCGGGCGTGGCGGACGCCATGCTGGTCGGCGAAGGCCGGCCGTACTGCGTCGCCTTGCTCTGGGTGGCTGGGGCGTGGACAACGGAGCTGCGGGCCGCCATTGATCGCGGGATGAACGAGGTCAATCGGCAGCTGGCCAGGCCGGAGCAAGTCCGCCGCTGGGCAGTTGTGTCCGGATGCCTCTCCATCCAGCGCGGCGAACTCACCGCCAATCTGAAGGTGCGGAGGCAGGCTGTGGCAGCGGCCCATGAGGCGATCATCGAAGGGCTGTACCAAGGTAGCCCGCTGCCCGGGGTCCATCACGTGGGAACTCTCTTCTCCGAAGCGGGATCATGAACGTCGGGATTCACGTCTTGAACTGGATTCCACCACCACTTCTTCGGCGGTGGGCCGTTCTGGAGCTGAGCAGGGTTGTGGCCAGGGCGTCGGGGGAATCTCCTCCCTCGTTCTCGGCGCCGGATGGGCCGTGCGCGCAATTCGCCCTGTTCAGCCGCGACCTTGCGGCACGGGCAATCGCTTCGGGAGCTACCCATGACTTCGCTTCCTGTCTGCGGCAGGGAGCACGGGACCTGGGGATGCGGTGGAGGGGAAGGCTCAACATCCACGACGTGTCCGACGGCATGGCCGCGGCCCAAGCCCTCTATCGGCTCATCGGCATCGATTTCCGGGCGGATTCTCAGGGGAGGATCGAGATAGTGCGGTGCGCGTTGAGCGCGGTCTATTCACCAGAGATTTGCGCCGTCATGTCGGCCATGGATGAGGGAATCCTGGCGGGGCTGGCCGGGGAGGGATCGCTGTCCTTTGCCTGCAGGATCACGGAAGGGCACCCTGCCTGTATGGCTCGATTTGTCAGGCGAACGGCATGAAGACCGCGGTGGTCGTAGGCAGCGGCGCCGGGGGCGCGACCGTGGCCAGGGAGCTGCAGGGAGCGTTTCAAGTGACCGTCTTGGAAGCCGGAGGGCGGTTCGAGCCCTACGGCATGTCGTTGGGCACCATGCAGCGGTTGAAGCGAGCCCGCCTGCTGGTTTCTCCGCGGCTCATACGCGTGTTCTTCCCGCCTATGAGGGTGGCCGCGACTGGGGATATGCTCGTTGTCTCGGGCCGAGCAGTCGGAGGCACCACCACCCTGAGCACGGGTAACGCCGTCCGTGCTGACAGTGCACTTCGGGCCATGGGCATCAATCTTGACGATGAGTTCCGGCGTCTCTATGGCGAGCTCCC
This sequence comes from Candidatus Fermentibacterota bacterium, assembly GCA_016928395.1. Lineage (GTDB taxonomy): Bacteria > JAFGKV01 > JAFGKV01 > JAFGKV01 > JAFGKV01 > JAFGKV01. Next base: position 1,619 of record JAFGKV010000236.1, read on the forward strand.
CATCGGCACGGGGCACCAGGCCAGATGGCGTCCGATCACTCGACGCCTTTGGAGTGCTTTCAAAGGGGCAGGGCTCTCTCCACAACCCATGCCCAAGGTCGGCGAGTATCACGAATGCGTGCAATGTGGCCGGTGCGTGCTGGGGTGCCCCCGGGGCGTGAAGTGGGACAGCAGGCGGCTCATCGCTCAGGCCCAAACCGCCGGCGCAGAGCTTCACACGGGATGGTTTGTCACCCGGGTCCAAAGGCACGGAGGTGAGGTTTCGGGCGTGTGGGCACGCCGGGGGCCGCTTTGGCGTTTCTTCCCTGCCGACGTCGTGGTCTTGGCCGCCGGCGGGTTGGGCACGCCCGCCATACTGCAGCGATCGGGCCTACCTTTCGAGAAGCGGCTCTTCGTGGATCCCGTGCTCTGCGTGGCGGGCCTCCAGGAGGGTGTCGCCCAGTGTGAAGAGCTGCCCATGCCCTTCTACACGTCCCACGATGGCTTCATGCTGTCGCCGTACTTCGATTTCGTGAGTTTTCTGTTTGACCCATCGTGGCCTTCTGGAGCCAGGGGTATTGTGGGTGTCATGATCAAGCTGGCAGACACGCCCACCGGATCAATCGACGGGACGCGGATTGACAAGAGGCTGAGTTCACGTGACATGGGTCGTCTCGATGAGGCGGGCGATATCTGCTCTGAGGTTCTGGAGCGCATCGGTGTCGCTCCCGGGCATCAGTTTCGCGGCCTGCTCAACGCCGGGCATCCTGGAGGAATGGTGCGGCTCACCGGGGGTGACACGGCGACCTTGCACCCAGCCGGGCTACCCCCCAACCTGTTCGTGGCCGATGCATCGCTGTTTCCCACATCTCTGGGAGCGCCGCCTATCATGACCATCATGGCATTGTCGTTGCGGATCTCTGGGCGGATCTCCGCGCAACACTCGCCCACGGCCAAAGGCCGGCGAGCCGCTTCTGAGGCGCGGGAGAACGGCCTCGCATCCGGCCACGAACCCCGCTCCTCGATCTCTCAGTGAGGACCACATGAGGAATGAGCTTCGAAACGAGGTGATGCGGTCGGATTCCGCCGATCTGGGCCGCCTGGTGGCGGCAGCGCGGGGGGAGACGGTTGTTGACCTGCTTTTGGCCAATGCCCGGGTGGTGAATGTGTTAGCCGGGGAGATCCATGAGACCCATGTGGCAGTGCATGACGGGCGGGTTGTGGGCTTTGGCGACTATGATGCCCGCAAGGTGGAGGACCTGGGCGGGGCATACCTTTGCCCCGGTCTCATCGATGCCCATGTGCATCTGGAATCCAGCATGGTCACCGTGCCGGAGTTCGCCCGGGCGGTTGTTCCCCACGGTACTACCGCCATTTTTGCCGATCCCCATGAGATCGCCAATGTTCTTGGGCTTGACGGCGTACGATTCATCCTGGACTCCAGTGAAGCCGTGCCCTTATCGGTCTTTGTCATGCTGCCCTCCTGCGTGCCCGCCACCCACATGGAAACCGCGGGCGCCCGGCTCAATGCCGGGGACCTGCGCATGATCCTCGGGCATCCGCGGGTCATCGGGCTGGCGGAGATGATGAACTTCCCGGGAGTGATCAATCACACGCCCGAAGTGATGGCCAAGCTTGCCGTTGCGGGCGATCGCCCCATCGATGGCCACTCGCCGGGTTTGTCAGGGCGACCCCTGGCGGCCTATGCGGCGGCGGGAATCGGCTCCGACCATGAGAGCACAACCCTGGAGGAGGGCAGGGAGAAGCTGAGAATTGGGCTTCATCTCATGATACGGGAGGGATCGACCGCCCGAAATCTCGATGCCCTGGTACCTGTGGTTACCCCGCTGAACGCCGCGAGGTGCAGCCTGTGCACCGATGACACCCATCCCGGCGATCTCTTGGCCCGCGGGCACATCGACCACCTCGTGCGCCGGGCCATCCAAAGCGGCATGGATCCCATATCCGCGGTGCAGATGGCCACGATCAACACGGCCCGGTACTTCGGTCTCCGCCGGCTGGGTGCGGTCGCCCCTGGCTATTGGGCCGATGTGGTGGTAGTGGATGATATGAGTCGCTTCTCAGCGCGGCAGGTGTATCGTCGCGGGGTCAAGGTTGCACACGACGGCGTATACCTCGCTGAGACCGCTGGTTTCGCATCGAACAGCTTGCGCAGCACGATGAACGTTGACTGGTCTGCCACCGACTTCATGATCCCGGCGCCCGACGGCGCCGGAGACGGGGCCATGGCCCGGATCATCGAGCTTGTTCCGGAACAGATCGTCACCCGGGCGGCTGTCGACCGGGTACCGGTGCATGCGGGCATGGCCTGGGCAGATCCATCCCGTGATCTGCTGAAGATTGCGGTGGTTGAGCGGCACTTGGCCTCGGGCAATGTGGGCCGGGGCTTTGTGCGCGGGTTCGGCCTCACCAGTGGGGCCTTGGCGTCCAGCGTTGCCCACGACTCCCATAACATCGTAGTGGTCGGCGTTGATGACGCTGACATGCTCGCCGCCGCGACCCACGTGGCTCGGATGAGGGGCGGGCAGGTGGTAGTGAATCGTGGGGAAGTACTGGCGTCGGTGCCACTGCCTATTGCGGGCCTGATGGCCCAGCTTCCCTTGGAGGAGGTAGGCGACAGAGTAACGGCCATGACTGCCGCGGCTCATGAATTGGGATGCCGGCTGCCTGATCCGCTCATGACCATGTCGTTTCTGGCCTTACCGGTGATTCCCGAGCTGAAACTCACCGACAAGGGCTTGGTGGATGTCGGTCGTTTCGAGATCGTGCCGCTCTTCGTGTAGCATGGGGGAATCAGTGCACGAGTACGAGTCTTCC
>JAFGKV010000237.1 GCA_016928395.1 Candidatus Fermentibacterota bacterium
GCAAGGTGCTGGACTGACGCCTGCGCCTTGGATAGCGGGAGCCCAGCTCCCGCAGGCGAAAGCCCCGCATCCAGCGGTGCGGGGGCACCCGGCTTCAGCCACGACACGCCACCCCTGTCGGGCCTGAAGGCCCTCCTACTCTGTCCATGCACCCCCTGGTCGCCCGCGGGAGGGCGGGGCTCGGGGTCGGTCTCGCTCTCGGTGTCGTAATCGCAATCGTAATCGACGAGCTGGGCACTCGACCGCGAGCACGTGTATCTGTACGAGCTTTGCACGCTCTCACAAACACGTGGGGGCCCCGGGTCGCCCGGACGATACATGTCGTAGCTTCCGAGGCTGCCGCGTGAAGCTACCGCGTCGAGAGTATGGAATGCTGGAATAGTGGAACGATGGCGATGATTGGATGGTTGGAAGTAAGGGAGGTTGGTAATTGAACCGTGCTCCGGCATGTCCCTATCACCTCGCCACCCCGCGCCGCTGGATGCGCGGCTTCGGGGTTTCCGCGCCGCAACCTACCTTCCGCTCGGCCCCTCCCCTTGACCTCCGGTGCCGGTGTGGTGTTCATTGCTGGGTTCGCTTTTCTATCCCACCCGATCATGAGGATCCCGTTTCAATGACATCGCACCAGCCCGTGCCTCTTCTGGATCTCAGGCCGCAGTATGCGGCGCTCAAAGACGAGATCCGCATCGCTTTAGACAGGGTCATCGAGTCGCAGCATTTCATCCTGGGCCCCGAAGTCGAGGGCTTGGAGAGAGAGATAGCCGCGTACTCGTCATGCAGGTTCGGCGTCGGCGTCTCGTCCGGCACCGACGCGCTGCTCATCGCACTCATGGCCATGGGCATTCGATTAGGCGACGAGGTGATCACGTCGCCCTTCACCTTCTTCGCTACCGCAGGAAGCGTGGCCCGTCTCGGTGCGAGGCCGGTATTTGTGGATATCGAGCCGAGTACTTTCAACATAGATCCAGCCCTCATAGAGCGCGCCGTCACGCCCAAGACGCGCGCCATCATACCCGTGCACCTCTTCGGCCAGACAGCCGACATGGATCCTCTCATGCAGATCGCAGAGCGCCACGACCTGATCGTCATCGAGGATGCCGCCCAGGCCATTGGGGCTGAGTATCGGGGCCGGCGGGCAGGGTCCATCGGGCACATGGGCACATTCAGCTTCTTCCCGTCCAAGAACCTCGGCGGGTTCGGTGACGGAGGGATGGTCACCACGAACAGTTCTGAGATAGCTGATCGTCTGCGAGTTCTCCGCAACCATGGGGCGAGCCCGAAGTATTATCATCGTCTGATGGGGGGAAACTTCCGGCTGGACGCGCTTCAGGCCGCGGTCCTACGGGTGAAGCTCTTTCACCTCGACAGGTGGACTGAGGGCCGCCAGCACAATGCAGCAGCGTACCGGAGGCTCTTCACCTCGGCCAATCTCGTCGAGACTGGCGATTGCGCAGGGGTTCTGGGGCGTGACTTTCCCGTGGCGCTTCCCTATGAAGCGGCCTCGCGCCGGCACATCTACAACCAATTCGTGATCCGAGCCACATCACGGGACGACCTGGTAGCCCATCTGAAGGCCAGAGGCATCGGCCACGAGATCTACTATCCGGTGTCTCTCCATCAGCAGGAATGCTTCGCGGATCTCGGCTACCCGGCGGGCGCATTCCCCGAGAGCGAACGGGCGGCCGCCGAGACCGTGGCCTTACCCATCTACCCGGAATTGACGCCGTCGATGCAAGAGGCCGTGGTTGCTGCCATTGCCGAGTTCTATGGGGCACGCTAGGCGGCACGCTCGGGGGGATCTAGGTGTGAGAGACGGGCGAGGAGTCTCGCTCTACCAGGCAGAGTATGGCTGTCCCGTGACAGCCTAACCGGGGAGGAAACAGTGTCCGAAGTATCGATCAGTCCATTGGGAGAAGCATTCCCGTTGCCCCGCCGCGAGGAATATGACCCCGAGTTCACTCGGGTGGAACGACTCGCAGAGGCCGCCCGTTCCGAAGGCAAGGAAGTCGTGGTGGTTATGGGTGTCGGCTTCGTTGGGGCGGTGATGGCCGCCATCGTGGCTGACACAGTTGACCCGGAATCTGGAAAACCCGGCAAGTTTGTGATCGGGTGTCAGCGCCCAAGTACCCGCAGCTACTGGAAGATCCCGCTGCTGAACCGAGGCGAGGCGCCGGTCAAGGCGGAGGATCCCGAGGTCGCGCCCATGATCAGGCGCTGTGTGCTGGAAAAGAAGACCCTGACCGCCACCTTCAACAGCGATTGTCTTCGATTAGCCGACTGCGTGGTGGTTGACGTGCAGTGCGACTACAGGAAGAACTCGTTGGGGGATATGCGAACCGGCGAGGTGGAGATGGGCGCGCTGGAGTCAACCATGCGCACCATCGGGGAGAAGGTGCCGAAGGAGTGCCTCGTGCTCATCGAGACAACGGTGGCGCCGGGAACCACCGAGTTTGTGGCGTATCCCATCATGAAAAAGGAATTCCAGAAACGCGGTATCACCACGCCTCCGCTGCTTGCCCACAGCTTCGAGCGCGTCATGCCTGGCCGGAACTATGTCTCGTCTATCCGAGATTTCTGGCGGGTCTGCGCCGGATGCAACGCCCCCGCCAAGGAGCGCGTCGTCAGGTTCCTTCACGAGGTCATCAATACCCGTGATTTCCCCTTGACGGTGATGGACCGCCCCATTGAGTCGGAGACCACGAAGATCGTGGAAAACTCCTACCGGGCCACCATTCTTGCCTATCTCGACGAGTGGAGCGTCTTCGCGGAGCGCAACGGAGTCGATCTCATCAAGGTCATCAATGCGATCAAGATGCGGCCAACCCACAGCAACATGATCTTCCCCGGCCCCGGGATCGGGGGCTACTGCCTTCCCAAGGATGGCGGCCTCGGCCACTGGGCGTACCATCATATCCTCGGGTTCGAGGATGACATTTTCAAACTCACGCCCATGGCCATCGACATCAACGATACCAGGGGTCTCAGGGCCGCGGAGCAGACCCGCGACGCGTTGCGCAACATGGGTCGCTACATCGCGGGCGCGACCGTGCTGCTGTGTGGCGCCAGCTATCGTGAGGATGTCGGCGACACCCGGTACAGCGGCTCGGAACTGGTTGCCCGCAAACTGGCCGAGATGGGCGCGGAGATCACGGTGCACGATCCCTACGTGGATCACTGGTACGAGCTGGAAGAACAGGCGACCTACCCTGCTCCCGGCCAATCATGGGCACGGTTTTTCCGCCACCAGGAGGAGCTCCCGGACATTCGCGTGCAGAAGGATCTTGCCGAAGCGGCCCGGGGCGTGGAGGCCGTGGTCTTGGCGGTGCGCCATGAGCAGTACCTCAATCTCAACCCGGATGAGATGCTCTCGTGGGTGGGCGCGCCCTTCGCCATTGTGGATTGCTTCGGTATCCTCGATGACGCGCGGATTCGCCGCTACTTCGAGCTGGGATGCGAGGTCAAGGGGCTCGGCCGCGGCCATATTCTGCGCATCAAGAAGGAAGTCACACGCACGAGAGCCGTGTCATGATGCGCCCTGCAAAGAGCGTGGGAGACCACCCGGGTTGCCCACGGCGGACCCGCCCGCACAGGGTGCTGACTGTGGAATGGGCCGCATGCCAACTCCATCACTCCAGTGTTCCGCCCTCCCCCTTCCCGGTTCAGCGACTCTGAACCGTGATGCCTGACAAGCTGCCGTGCACATGGGGCATTTGAACAGTGTTCCATAGGCAACTGCGTAGGCTTCGCCGCTCCATCCGCCATCTCCTTGGCAGCAGAATCCAACGCCGCCGGGTGACCAACAAGGTGTTGGGGGTTGTCTGTGTTGCAGCAATCTTGGCGGTCGGGGTGAGCGCGCTTCCCGATTTCGTAAAGAGCCTCGGCGAAAAGTCGTTCTATCAGGCCGCGTCCCGAGGCAGCGCTGAACAGGTCAGGATACTGCTTCTTCTCGGCGTCAAGCCTGACTTGCCCGATCCCTACGGCTACACGCCCCTGCACTACGCGTCATCCCGCGGTCAGGTGGAACTCGTTGGCCTCCTCTTGGCCCACGGCGCCAACCCCAACCTAAGCGGATACGGTGGCCGGACCGCGCTCCACATGGCGGCGATGTACGGCCATTCTCACGCCATGCGCCTTCTGCTCGAAGGTGGCGCAGACCCTACCATCGGCGACAGCGGGGCGAGAACTCCGCTCTTCCATGCTATTACCCGGGCATTCAAGGCCATCTCCGATACGCTCGTCGCCCTCGGAGGCAGCGCTGATCAGCGCGATATGCACGCTCGGACCGCGCTCCACTATGCCGCGGCCAGCGGCCATCTTCGGGCTGCGGAATTGGCCCTGAGCCTCGGGGCAGAGATCGAAGCCCGTGCCGACGACGGCGCGACGCCCCTGCACGCCGCTTCGGCCGCGGGACGGATTGACATGGTTCGGTTCCTTATCGACAAGGGCGCCACGGTCAACACGGCCATAGACGACGGCTCGACGCCCTTACACGCTGCAGTGAAGGGAAGCCACACGGCCGTGGTCGAGGCTCTGCTCGCCCATGGCGCCCGCGTCAATGCACGCATGGAGCACGGCATCTCGCCTCTTCACGCTGCAGTGATCGACCGTCGGGCCGAGATCGCCAGATTACTTCTGGATCACGGCGCCAGTGTCAACGCCAAGACGGACAAGGGGTGGACCCCACTTCACTATGCTGCCTATGCCGGCGATACGGAGATCTCCCAGTTGCTGCTCGAACGGGGAGGCCGCTACTCCTAGACTCTTTGCGTCCTCGCTGCGCGAGGAATGGCGGGATGTGGGGGTGGAGTGTTGGGATATTCCATGGCCGGAATATTCCGGGCATGGAATATCCAGACGAATGGATGGCTCGCTTCGCACGCAGGTCATAGGGTTCAGGGTTCGGGGTTCAGTCGGGCCTCGGAGGGCACGGGCGCACTCAGATTTCTCGAGGACGAGAGTATGCGGCGCAGCCGGCGGGCAGGTGAGGCGGCTTCTCCGTAGGACCGGCTTCAGCCGCGACACGCAACCCCCGTCGGGCCTGAAGGCCCTCCTACTCTGTCC
>JAFGKV010000238.1 GCA_016928395.1 Candidatus Fermentibacterota bacterium
GAGAGGCGATCGCGGCTCGGTCTCGTCTGGCCAGGCTCCACCCCTCTTTTACCCCCGATCCCAACCCCTCATGAAATATCCGGGTTATCGCCGCATTGGTTTCTTCCGGGCGACCTGGGGCAGCCACCCTCTAACGGTGATGGGTGGCTGCCGTGCTACGGGGCAGGCTCTCGGCCATCCCTGCCGGGGCGAGGAGGCAGTAGGCGGCGGTGATCGCCAGTTCCCGCACCAACGGGATGCGGCCGATAACCGGCGCCCCTAGCACGGGGGCGCCGTACCGCAAGGCAAAGGAGGGGCGCGAGAGGTACATTTTTTCCCTCGCAACGACGAATCCTGCGTCCCGGATACACCTGTGGAAGGCGTGAATCGTAAGCCGGATTTGGCGTAGGCGGCGCACTTCCTCGTGGGCGAGAGTGCTTCCCCCGGTGAGCCGATGGAACGCGGCATCCGGCAGAAGCTGGAGATAGGGGAGCCGGTTGTAGGGCACCCACAGTACCCTCTTGCGGGGCAGGATCTGCTGGTGGGCTCCGAAGGGTGAGTAGTACGGCGGAAAGATGACGAACACCAGGCCTTGCCCCGAAAGGGCATGCCGAACCATGCCCAGAGCACGGGCCGGTTTGTCCAGGTGCTCGATGACATCTCGAAACATCACCAGGTCGAAGGGGCCGTCACGGAAGACGTCAGCATCTTCTTCAGTTACGTCGCCGACCACTACCCGGGCGTCGATACCCTCGTTCTCGTTGTGCCGTCGCGCCACCTCCACCAGCCGACGGTCTATGTCAATCATTGTGACGCGGCACCCGGCGGCGGCAAAGGCCGCGCCGCATCCCCCGTCGCCGCATCCCACCTCAAGCACCCTCCCATTATGGAGGTCCAGGCCCCAGCGAGTTAGCAGGGGAATGAGATACTGCGTGGCCAGTTCCTTCTGGTAGCGACGGTAGAAGCTGTCCCAGTCTTCGCCGGGATCTCGCGTGACTCTGCGCCTCACCATGACCGCCAGGCGTGAGGGAGCCACGGAGATGCATGCTGCCTCTGGGGCATTGCGTCAATACGCATCATGCGCACCCGTGAGAGGGGGGAGTTCATGGGGTTGGGGGTTCAGTCGGGTTCGGTATCGATATGGGGTTGACACGGAGGCCGCAGATTGGAGTACGATCGCGACTACAAGAGCGAGTGCGGGGGCTGGCAGAACCGTGTGCCCTCACACGAGGGTTCGGGGATAGCGCCCGGGAGGCATTGAATCGCGTTCCGGAAGGGAGGGAAGCCTCGGTACTCATGCCAACAGGCGCCCCAGCCACGGCCGGCGAATAGCGATGGCGCGGGACCTACAGGCTTCGTGGCAGCAGTAACAGCGGATGCACCGAGACCGATCCACGTGGGGAACGCCATCACGAAAGGCCATCGCGTCCACGGGGCAGGCGGTTACACAGGCATGACAGCGGGTGCAACGATCCACCACCACGGTGGGCGCAGGGGAGAAGACGCCCTTGAGCAGGCGGCGCGTTGCCGCCCGGATCAGAGGATTGCGGAACACACCCATATCCAGCCGGTGGGGCGTGGCGCCCTTGAGGCCACCCGGCAGGAGTTCCTCGGGCGCGGGGCCGACGATGGTATCCGCAGCCGCGTCGAGCCATGGCAGTCTATGCAGGGGTACATTGCAGAAACGGGCGGCCACCCGGTCTACTGCCTGAAGGTCGCCTCCCACAACGATGGCGCCGACCTCGCGGGGGTCTCCGCCCGCGGGGCCCTCTCCCTCCATGGCAACCACGGCATCCACCACCGTGGCTCTGACCGGAATGGACAGCGCAAGGTCCTTGAGGGCCAGGGAGAATCGCCGCTCTTCGGCGAAGCGGGCGTGGTAGCCGACCTTGAAGTGACCCGGCACGACACCGAAGAGGTTCTTCACCGCGCAGGTGATCCCGGTATAGGAATGGGTCTTCAGCTTGGGAACATTCACGATGAAGCCGACCTGGCTCACCACGCGCACTACCTCGGCCCGGGCCAAAGTCCTACCCCCCAGGGAGCGTAGATCCCACTTTAGGTCCCAGGAGAGTTCGCAGCCTGTGCCGCGAGCCACATCGGCCATACCCGTCTCCCGGTAGACGCGCTCAAGGCCCCGCTTCGACCAGAGGAATGCGCCACTGTAGCTATCGCCGATAATGGGATGATGTCCCAGACGTTGCAGTGCTCTGACCACGCCGCGCACTATCTCAGGATGGGTCGTCGTCGCCTCGCCCGGCGCGGCGGCGTGGAGGAGATTGGGCTTCACAAGCACCCGGCAGGATGGCCCCGCCATGGCATCCAATAATCCTGATTTTTCCAGAACCTCGCCTACCATCTCGGCAGCGTTGCCGTAGCCCGAGGAGCGGCGGATCATGATGGAGGATGGAGTCTGGTTCATGCCGTAATACCAGCTCTGACGCGCTCAAGTCGCCTCCTGATCCTCATGGCGGCGCGGGCAGGCGGGTCATGGCGCAGGGCCTCCTCACTCCATCGAAGCGACGCCTGAGCATCTCCGGTACGAAGGGCATGCATACCCAGTCGTTCCGCCGCCTCCCAGGCGGCAGAGAGATGACCGCGGGCGCCTTCGGCCAGCACTGCCGCCATCTCGTCGGAAGGGCCCTCGAGTCGCCACAGCGCCACAGCCGCGCGCAGCCGGGTATCGTCCACAGTCCCCTGAGCTGCGCGTCGGTACCATCGCCGCGCTTCGGAAGGATCCACGGATTCCAGTGTGCGGCCGATGAAGAATGACAGTCTCGCGTTGCTGCCAGGGTTCTCGACGAGATCGCACAGCAGACGCAGCAGTACCAGAAGCGAGAGGGTATCCTGGCCGTTCTTCGCCAGAATGCGCGCCAGGTGGCGTCGCCTTCGCCACGGCAATCCCTCGCACTCACGCCAGATGGGATGCCATGTCCAGGCAGGCCGAACCATTGCCATGACACGGTCCTCCACGAGGGCCAAACGGGACGAGATCCCCTGCCGCCCATACACATCGCGGGCCAGGGGCTCCAGGTCGATGGCGCCGGTGGGAGGGACAAGACCCCCTCGTCCCAGGACCTTCGAGCGGCGATCCAGCAGAGGAAGGTCGAATCGGGATCCATTATAGGTCACCAGGTGGGATGACGTGGCCATGTGACGCTGTAGCGCCCAGAGGGCAGCTCCCTCGTCCTCCATCCCCCGCATGACGATTTGCTCGAGCCGGAGAACCTCTCCGTCATTCCATGCAAGCCCGATGACAAAGGGGATCTCTCTGCTGCCTCCTACGGTGGCCGCGGTCTCCAGGTCCAACGCGATAAGGTGCATTACTGCGGCGTCTACTTTCCAGGCGGCGGCCAGCGGTCCCGGGATGGGCCGGGGAGGCCCCCAGGACGGGAACTCTACCTCGAACACCGGCACCGACCCGAAGGGCGTGGGCATCAGGTGTGGGAACGCCTGATCCTCCAGTCGCGTCGGATGACTCGCCACGACGGCGTTCGTGCCGAACCGGGCTTCGGTCTCCCTGATGAGGTTCTTGAGCCGCGTGATGATCTCATCGCCGGGTGGACGGGACCCGTGGGGCTGGGGACGCATCTGACGCTGGCGCCCCGTTATCGGCTACTGTGCGCGTGGACCTTGGCCATAGAGACTACCCCACGATATCGAGGAAGCGGATCACCTGGGGTTCGCTGGGTGCCCGTTCACGGGCCTTGGCGGCGAGGCGCGCGGCCTCGGTCCGATCGCCGTGCCAGCGTTCCAGCTTCGCCAGCGCGAGGAACGGCCGGTAGTCGGAGTCAAAACGGCGGCAGGCCAGGTGCAAGGTCAATCTGGCCTGCGCAATCTTCCGGAGGTTCTGTTCGGCTTGGGCTCGCATGAGCAACCACTCAAGCGGGCACCATGCCGCTTCAGTAGCCTTGCTGAGAAACGGCAAGGCGAGGGTATCACGCCCTCCCCGGTGATGGAATCTGCCGGCCTCGAACAGGGCTAGGCTGTCGGTCGGACATAGTCTGATGGCTTTGTCGAACGCCATGGCTGCAGCAACGGTGTCGCCCGCAGCCTCCTGAGACCACCCCAAGGCAACGCGCGCCGCGCAGGACGCCGGGGCCAAGGCAACCGCCTGTGTCGCGGCGTGGAGGGAGCCATTGATGTTGCCGCACTGGAGGCGAAGAGAGGCCAGTGCCCGCCACAGCTCAGCATCATCTGCGAAAAGCCGAATGGAACGGGCAAACAGGCTGTCGGCCAGCGTCTCTTCCTCCAGGGCCCGAGCGGTCCATGCCAGCGACCGAACAGTCGCCGGCGCGGGACCGGGCAGCATGGCGGCCCCGCGAAGCGCAACCCGGGCGGAATCCATCGATCCGAGATCCAGGAAGGCCCCCGCCAGTTCGGCCAGCACGTCCGGGCTGTGGCCCCGGCTCTCGCATGAGGAAAGGACACGCACTGCCTCGGCCGGATCACCAAGTTCCCGGTACAGCTGCGCGATGCGGTGTCCTGCCCGGCGACCGCACGGAAGGCTCTCCGCCGTTGTAAGCCATCGACGGGCATCGGTCGCGCGGCCGAACCGAATGGCTTCGGATGCCGCACGCACCATGTCATAACACTCGCCATCGTCCGACCCCTGGCGACTCAGGGGGTCACGGCCGGAGAGATCCAGGTCTGAACGGGTGAGCATCACCACCGCGCCGGCGAATGCAAGAGAGAGGCTCACCAACGCTGCCACGGCGCCCACCAGATGGCGGCGATTATCGCCCATACTGACGCTCCACGACACGCCTCTCCTTCGGGTTGGGCCGACGAGCTCTCGTGAACCGTAGCTCACTCCGCACGACCGCGCCTCTGGTTTCCGCTCCTCCTCCAGAATATATCCGGTGGACACGCGTGCGTCGTCTCAGCGATCGGACTTCGCGGTTCGCTCGAGCGGGGTATGCCTCGCGTCGATGACAATCGCTCAACCTAGGTTCTTGTGAGCCCAGGAAAAACCGGCTACATTCAGGGGGAATAACCCCGCATGAGCACAGGAGGATCCTTGTACGCGCTTGTTGCAGAAAACATATCCCGGTCATTTGTCACGGGTCAGGGGCGACTGGAGGTTCTCTCCGGCGTCCATATGTCTGTACAGCGTGGATCAGTGGCGAGTGTAGTGGGCGCCTCCGGTTCCGGCAAGAGTACTCTGCTGCAGATCTTGGGAGGGCTGGATCGACCGGATGGCGGCCGTGTGATCGTGAATGGTGAGGAGGTACACGCGCTCAGCGAGCCGGCCCGGGCCGCCTTCCGGGCCCGGACCATCGGGTTTGTCTTCCAGTTTCATCATCTGCTTCCTGACTTCAATGCCTTGGAGAATGTCATGATACCCGCCCTCATCGTGGGAGCGCCCCGGCGACACGCTGAGGAGCGCGCCAGAGCCCTTCTGGCTGCGGTGGGGCTCGAAGAGCGATGGAGCCATCGGCCGGCCCATCTCTCGGGTGGAGAGCAGCAACGGGTGGCAGTGGCGCGAGCGCTCATGAACGAACCGCGCTTGGTCCTGGCCGATGAGCCGTCAGGCAATCTTGATCCGAAGACCGCGACTGTTCTGGAGGATCTGCTGTGGGGTCTAGTGGGTACCACAGAAGCGAGTATGATAGTGGTCACCCACGACGAGGGCCTTGCGCGACGAGCAGATATGTGCCTGAGACTGGCCGGGGGAAAGCTGGAGGAGGTGCCCCATGGATCACCCCTGTGATGCCTGCGGGAATCGGCCGGCAGAGATACGGGTCACAGAGGTGGCCAGGGGCCGGGTTGAGGAGCGAATGCTCTGTCGTGCGTGCGCAGCGAAACTGGGGGTTGACAGCGGGTCGCACGCAGTCTTCAGCGTGTCGAAGCTCGTTGCGGGGATGGGAGACCAGGCTGCGCCGAACGGCTTGGAGCGCGTGGATGCGGTCTCCTGCCAATCCTGTGGTCTCAGGTATGCGGAGTTCCGGGATAGTGGCAAGTTGGGATGTCCTGAGTGCTACCGTGCATTCAGCAAGGACCTGGCGGTGCTCATTCGCAGGCTGCACGGTGCGCTCCGTCATTCAGGGCGTGGCCCCGGTGAGCGGAGCGCCGAGCAGGCGATCCGCCTGGAGCTGGCCTCCCTGCGGAATCAACTGGCGGAGGCTGTCGCAAAGGAAGCGTACGAAGGGGCGGCCCGACTTCGAGATCGGATTCGAGAACTCAAGACGCCCGGCACGGACAGCGAGGAAGAGATCCCGTGATGTCGTTTGATGACATGGTTCAGGAGGCCAGTACGTGGCTCTGTCTCGATGGGCCGCAGTCAGACCGGGTCGTGTCCTCGAGGGCCCGCCTGGCCCGGAACATCTCGGCCCATCATTTCGCGCACAGAGCATCCAGCGAGAGCATGACCCGCATGACCCTCTCCATGGAAGGCGTGATGCAGCAGTTGCCCGGCCTGCAGCCCTGCTCTTTCCTCCGCCTTGCCGACATCAGCCCGCTGGATCGGGAGATCCTGGCGGAGCGTCACATGATCAGCCATTTTCCTCAAAGCGACACCGTGTCCAAGGCAGTAGCCTTCAGAGCAGACGAACGGGCCACTGTTCTGCTCAATGAAGAGGATCATCTCCGGATCTCAGGATTCGCTCCGGGGTTCGATCTCTGGGACGCGCTTCGCATGGCCAAGGAGGTGGAGTCGGAACTGGAATACTATGCCGATTTCGCATACTTGGAACAATGGGGGTATCTTACGGCGTGTCCCACCAATGTGGGGACCGGCCTCCGGGCATCGCTTCTTGTTCATCTTCCCGGGTTGGTGTTGACCCGCGAAGTGGGAAAGATGGTGAATGGGCTTTCTCAAATCGGTCTTGCCGTGCGGGGATTCAGAGGTGAAGGCAGTGAGGTGGTGGGGAATCTCTTCCAGGTATCCAATCAGGTCACCCTGGGGAAATCGGAGGAAGAGATAGTCGAGATGGTGTGCCAAGTAACGGCACAGGTCTTGCACTATGAAAACCAGGCTCGCGAAGTCTTAATGAGAGACGCGCGGTCTCAGGTCGAGGACAAAGTCTGGCGGGCGCTGGGCCTGCTGCGAACTGCTCGACTTCTGACTTCCGTCGAGGCGTTGGGCCTCGCCAGTGCCGTGCGACTGGGGACTGATCTGGGCATCCTTCAGGGCATCGCTGTGTCGGCCCTCAATGAGATGATTCAGCTTGCCCAGCCGGCCCACGTGCAGCGACGCGAAGGAGACGATGTGTCGTCGGAGGAGCGCGACGCCAGACGAGCAACCTGGGTCCGACGTCGGCTCATGATGGAGTAATGCTGGATGAGGGAAGACCCATGATTCACTTTGACAGATTCACCGAGCGTGTTCGTCGGGTGCTTCTTCTGGCCAAGGAGGAGGCCATCCGTCTGAACCATGACTATATAGGTACTGAGCACATACTCCTGGGTCTGATACGAGAGGGAGGAGGAGTTGCTGCTGCCATTTTGGCGGAGATCAATGTGGGTCTGGACGAACTCCGGGAGCAGACTCAGAGGTTCATCGCCCGGGACGGTGGCGCTCTCCTGGCCAGCGACGCACCCCTCACCATCCGCGCCCGAAAGGTTCTGGAACTCGCTGCTGAGGAAGCCCGATCCATGGAACACAACTATGTCGGCACGGAACACCTGTTGCTTGGGCTCGTGCGCGAAGGCGAAGGAACCGCGGCGCAGATCCTCGTGAGCATGGGAGCAACCTACCCACGGGTGAAGAAAGTTACCATGCGTCTTCTCTCCGCGGCGTCGGGCCCCAGAGACGACAGCCCTCAGACGAATCCGCAGCGAAAGTCCCGCACGCCTGCACTGGATCATTTCTGCCGCGATCTGACCGCGCTCGCCCGCGAGCGGAAACTCGATCCCATCGTCGGCAGGAAGAAGGAGATCAGTCGGGTCGCCGAAGTATTGGGCCGACGAAAGAAGAACAATCCCGTGCTTGTCGGAGAGCCTGGTGTCGGCAAGACCGCCATTGTTGAAGGCCTCGCGCAGCGCATCGTGTCCCGTCAGGTCCCGGATCTTCTCCGGAATAGGCGGGTACTCGCGCTGGATCTGGCAGCGGTTGTTGCGGGCACCAAGTACCGTGGGCAGTTCGAGGAACGGCTCAAGGCTCTGATGAACGAGATTAGGGAGAGCGGCAACGTGATCATGTTCGTGGACGAGATCCACACCATCGTCGGTGCCGGCGGAGCCGAGGGCGCCATCGATGCATCCAACATGCTGAAGCCTGCCCTGGCGCGCGGCGAGCTTCAGTGCGTCGGCGCCACAACCCTCACCGAATACCGCAAGTACATCGAGAAGGATGGGGCCCTGGAGCGGCGCTTCCAGAAAGTCTTGGTGGAACCGCCCTCCAAACTAGACACCCTGCAGATCCTGCGCGGGCTGAGACCGAAATACGAGGAACACCACAATGCCGTAATCACGGACGATGCCCTTGAGACGGCGGTGGAACTCGCGGATCGGTACATAAGCGATCGTTTTCTTCCCGACAAAGCCATTGACGTCATGGATGAAGCAGGCGCCAGAGCCAGGCTGGCGGGCTCTCGGGTTGATCCCGACATTGAGGCCGCTGAGAAGGAAATTGACGTGGTCAGTCATGAGAAAGAGGCTGCCATTCGTGAACAGCAGTTTGAGCGGGCAGCCCGATTGCGTGATCGGGAGAAGCAGCTCCGCCGCGAACTAGCGCGCCTGGAGGAAGAACGCAGGGCTGCCGCCACTACCCAGAAGGTCGACGTTGGTCGTGAGGAAGTGGCGTACATCGTGTCTCGCTGGACCGGTGTCCCAGTGGTTCGAATGGAGCTGAAGGAATCAGAGCGGCTCATGGCCATGGAGACACACTTGCGATCCCGGGTTGTCGGGCAGGACGATGCAGTGCGGGCCGTCGCCAGAGCCGTGCGTAGGGGGCGGGCCGGTGTCAAGGATCCACGACGTCCCATCGGCTCCTTTCTCTTCCTCGGCCCCACCGGCGTGGGCAAGACAGAGCTTGCGCGGGCACTAGCCGAGTTTCTCTTCGATGATGTCGACGCGCTGGTCAGGGTCGACATGTCAGAATACATGGAGAAGTTCACCGTCTCACGACTGGTTGGCGCTCCCCCGGGTTATGTCGGCTACGAGGAGGGGGGTCAGCTGACCGAGAAGGTGCGAACGAGGCCGTACTCGGTGGTATTGCTGGACGAGATCGAGAAGGCTCATCCTGATGTCTTCAACATACTGCTCCAGGTTCTTGATGACGGTCATCTCACCGACAGCTATGGCCGCAAGGTGAACTTCAAGAACACTGTCATTGTAATGACGTCGAATATTGGCGCGAGAGAGATAGAAGGAACGGCCGGTCTTGGTTTCTCTGGTTCAGACGACAAGAATAGTTACAACAGTATGAAATCGAAAATAATGACGAGCGTCAAGAAGCTCTTTAATCCTGAGTTCATGAATCGAGTTGATGAGACTATTGTTTTTAGACCCCTGGATATGAATGACATGTTAAGCATAGTTGATATTCAAATGAAAGATCTTCAATCAAGGCTCTCAGACAGGAGTATCACGCTCAGGGTGACCGACGCAGGGAGATCACAGTTGGCCGAGGCGGGCTTTGACCGGAATCTTGGTGCCCGCCCGCTGAAGCGAGTGATTCAAAAAGAGATTGAGGACAGGCTGGCTGAGAGTCTCCTGGAAGGACGGATCGAGGAAGGTGCGATCCTGGTCGTTGACGCCGAGGGAGGCACGTTCAGGATCATGCCATCGGAGACGAAGATGGCCACGGTGCAGCGCATCTGATGCGCCGCATCGCGCTTGTGTGTCTTGTGGCTGTTGTGGCCAATGCCGAGCAGATCACCACTGACATCAGGGTACAGGGAGCGGCAACGTTGGACTCTTCATTCGTCCTCAGAACGGCGGGACTGCGTTCAGACGTACTCCATACCAGCATGGATCTTGCCGACGCAGTGCGGCGGCTCTATCGCGCAGGCCTGGTGGACGATGTGCAGGTCTACAGCCGGCCTGCCGTCGGCGGAAGAGAGCTGACGCTTGCCATACGCGAGCGCCCACCCCTCGCGAGCGTTGAGTTCACAGGCAACAAGCGGATTTCGACCGACGACCTTCAGAAGAAGGTTCCCCTCATCAAGGGTCAGCGGGTGAGCCAGGCGCGCATCGAGAACTATGCAGCCCTCATTCGGCGAACCTACCGAGAAGAGGGCTATCTGAAGGCTCGGGTGGAGACCCAGATCGACTCCCTGGCTGCAGGCACAGCTGTTGTCTACCGCATAGAAGAAGGCCCCAAGGTGATCGTCCGCCAGATCCGCATTGAGGGCGCCGAGGCCATCGAAGCCAAGGCTGTCGCCAAGAGGATGAAGCTGAAGCCCAAGGGGTTCCTTCGCGGCGGCAAGTTCGACAGGGCGAAACTCGAGGAGAGCTTCGAGTCGATTGAGGCTTTCTATCGCGAGCGGGGATATCTGGACGCGGCGGTAGTCGATCACCGTGTGGAGTATCACGCCGACAGCAGTAGCGTAACGGTGGCCCTGGAGGTGGACGAGGGCCGCATGTTTCGGGTCGGATCGTTTGCTCTCACCTTTGACGACAGTCTCAGCTACTCCGAGGAGAGCCTTCTTGGCTTCATCAAGCTCAATCCCGGCGACCCTTTTAACTACGCACGGCTGGAGAAGGGCGTGCGCTCGATGTATGAACGATTCCAGGAGGACGGGTATCTCTGGGCTCGTGTCATTCCTGATGAGCGGCGAACCGGCGATGTGGTAGACTATACCTTTGCCATACACCAGGGCCCACCCGCCATGGTGCGGCTCATTCGGATCGAAGGCAACACGACGACCAAAGAGAAGGTGATCCGGCGGGAGTTGCTCATCTACCCCGGCGATAGATTTCGTCGAAGCGCTTTGGTGAGGAGCCACCGGGAAGTGTACAATCTGGGCTTCTTCGAGGATGTCGCAGTGGACTTCGACAACCCCTCGACCGAGGGCGATGTCGATTTCGTCGTGAAGGTCAAGGAGAAGTCATCGGGGCAGTTCAACTTCGGCGTAACCTACTCCAGCCAGACCCGGCTCATGGGGTTTATTCAGCTCTCCCACCCCAATGTCTTGGGGAACGGATGGATCTCCAATTTGAGGTGGGAGTTCGGCAAGGCCAACCGCAACATAGAATTCGGCTTCACGGAGCCCTGGCTGCTTGGGACGCCAACCAGAGCGGGGTTTGATCTCTATAATACCGAGAGTAACTACTATTATGCAGACTACTCAGTGGAACGACGGGGTGGTGGCATCAACGTGGGCCGACCATTGCCGTGGGTTGACTATGTCAGTGCCTCGTTCGCGTACAGTCTCTCCGATGTTCGCGTCTCCCCCGACGATGACTATACGGGATCTGATCTCCCGGAGGGATGGCAGACGACGAGCCGAACCACGTATCGGGTCGTCCGGGACAGCAGGGACAACTTCCTCGAGCCGACGCGGGGATCGCGAAGCATTCTGACCATGGAGCTGGCCGGTCGGGTTTTCGGCGGCGATGTGGCCTATCGAAAACACGAGGTGCAGACCTCCTGGTTCACTCCGCTGGCGAGCAAACTCATCGCTTCGGTGAGTTTGAAGGCAGGCTCCGTGGTGGGATACCCGGGGAGGAGTGACGTGCCGGTGTACGAGCAATTCAGGCCAGGGGGCACGAGCACCGATGGAACCGTACGAGGATACGAGGACTACTCTCTGGGCCCGGTGGATGCCACTGGCTACTACTCGGGGGGAAGAGTCATGGCGGTTCTGAACGCGGAACTCAAGGTGCCGGTGGTGCCCGAGCAGGTCGCCATCATTGGCTTCTTTGACACGGGGAACGCATGGCGCAGCTTTGATGAGGTCGACTTGGGCGATATGAAGCGCGGAATGGGTGTCGGCATTCGGATCAATACCGGGATCATGGGCATCATTGGGCTTGACTACGGATATGGGTTTGATCGAGAGAGCCCCGGCTGGAAGCCTCATTTCCAGTTCGGCGCATTCATGTGACCAGAAGATGGAGGTTGACGAATGAGAGGATTGGCGATTGTCGTTGCTGCCATGGGCATCGTGACTGTGGTAGGTGCGGCTGAACTGAAGATCGGGTACATCAACTCCCAGGAGATCTTCCTAAAGTACCGTGGGACAGAAGACGCCCAGCAGAAGTTTGATCAGGAGAAGGTGAAGCTGGAACAGGAGTTGGAGCGGAAGAAGCAGGAACTTGACGAACTGGGAGCGACCCTGGAGCGCCAGAGCCTGCTCATGAGCGAGGAGACAAAGAAAGAACGGATGGCTGAGCTGGAACAGAAAGAGAAGGAATTCCAGCAATACTACTTCGAATACTTCGGGGAGAACGGGCGGATCGTGAAACTCAACGCGGAGCTGACGCGCCCGATCATCGAGAAGATGAATGCGATTCTCAATCGTATCGGCGCCGATGAGAACTTCACGGTCATCTTTGACGTGGCTGCCGGCGGCATTGTTTTCGCTGCAGAGAGCCTCGACCTTACCGACAGGATTCTAGACGAACTCAACGCCACAGTGAAGGACTCATCTGGACCGAAGTGATCGTCCGGGGGCAATTGCAGGGGTACGGCTTGACTGTCGAGCAGACGTCGAGTACATAATAGGGTTTCTTGATTGACCATTGTGTGGCATGTGCCGGGGAAACTCGCCCCGGAAGGAGCGCATCCATGAAGCCCAACCAGCGGACCATCGGGGGAGTAGCCGCCGTGGAGGGAGTCGGCCTGCATACCGGCCTCAGGTCGACTCTGGTGTTCGAGCCGGCTCCGGAGGATTCCGGGGTCGTCTTCGTTCGCGATGATCTGCCCGGGTCTCCCATCATACCTGCCGATATCGCCCATGTCGTTGATACCGCCCGAGGCACCACACTGGGAGTCAACGGTGTGAGGGTGATGACGGTGGAACACGTACTGGCCGCAGTGGCAGGCTTGGGGATCGACAATCTCAGAGTCAAGGTGAATGAGGTGGAAGCCCCTGTGGGCGACGGCAGTGCGCTTCCCTTTGTCAAAGCACTCAGGGGTGCAGGCATCGTCGAACAATCGCGGGAGAAACGGCCTTTGGAGATCAAGGAGACCGTCTCCTACGATCGTGACGGAGTGAATATTGTCTTGCTCCCCTATGATGGGTTCAAGATCAGCTTTCTCATCGAGTACAATCACAAGGTGCTGGGTACTCAGTATGCATCGTTTGAGATCAGCGATGTGGTGTTCGCGAAGGAGATCGCTCCGGCGCGCACTTTTACATTCGGATATGAAGTAGAAATGCTCCAGAAGGCAGGACTCATCAAGGGAGGAAGTTTAGAGAACGCGGTGGTCGTGGGGGACGACGGCATTCTGAATGAAGGCAGTCTCCGATTTAGCAATGAGTTCGTGCGCCACAAGATCGTAGACCTGATTGGCGACTTCTTCCTCATCGGCGTGCCGCTCAATGCTCATGTGATCGCCGCCAAGTCGGGGCACGCAGCCAACGTAGAGGTTGTGCGCATTCTCCGAAAGAAGCTGGAAAGCAACGATGGTTCCATCGGGGCATTGAAGACCCGCACCATTCCCAAGGCGCCCGTCTATGCGGAGGACATCCTGAAGATTATGCCCCATCGCTATCCCTTCCTTCTTGTGGACCGCATCCTCGAGATAGAAGGCCGAAAGCGCATCGTGGGTTTGAAGAACGTTACCATCAACGAGCCCTATTTCCAGGGTCATTTCCCCGGAGTTCCCGTGATGCCGGGCGTCTTGATCATCGAGGCCATGGCACAGGTAGGAGGGCTGCTTCTGCTCAGTTCCCTGGAGGACTACGAGAACAAGATGGTCTTCTTCACAGGCATCGATAGAGCGCGATTCCGAAAACCAGTGCGCCCTGGCGATCAGATCCGATTCGAAGTGGAAATGCTGCGTTTTGGCGGGAGCACCGCAAAAATGGCGGCGCGAGGCTTCGTCGAAGGTCGGCTTATTGCCGAGGCGGAGCTGATGTGTTCCGTGACTCCCCGATAAATTCATGCCACCGGCCTCCATCCATGCCACCGCCGTCGTGCACCCTGATGTGGTGCTGCACGACGGCGTCATCGTCGAACCCTATGCCGTCATCGGTCCTCGGGTCGTCCTCGGCCCAGGGGCATGGATCGGGCCTCACGTTGTCATTGATCGCGACGTGACTCTGGGCGCCGGGTGCCGGGTGTTCCACTCGGCATTTCTGGGTGCACCACCCCAGGATTTGAAGTATCGGGATGAGGAGACACGTCTTGAAATTGGCGACCGGACCATCATCCGGGAATTTGCCTCCCTTCATCGCGGAACCGTGGCCTCGGGCGTCACTCGGATAGGATCAGACGTGCTCCTTATGGCGTATACTCATGTGGCCCATGACTGCAGGATCGGTGACCGCGTCATCATGGCCAATGGTGTGCAGTTGGGTGGTCACGTCGAGATCGGTGATTGGGCCATCATCGGCGGCGTCACACCGGTGCATCAGTTCGTCCGGATCGGTGCCCACGCCATGGTTGGCGGCGGGCTTCGCGCCAGCCAGGATATCGCCCCGTTCATGATGGCGGTCGATGAGCCGATGCGTCTGGTCGGCATCAACAGCGTGGGGCTGCGGCGCAGGGGTTTCGCGTCGGAGACCATCACCGCCCTCAAGCGCGCGCACCGGCTCCTGTGCCGTTCCCGCCTCAATACCGAGCAGGCCCTGGCGGCGATTCGTGAGCAGCTTCCGGCCCTGCCGGAGATTGAGCTTCTGCTCTCGTTCTTGGACTCGAGCCAGCGTGGATTCGTCAAGTAAGGCCAGCCCGTACCCGCGGATAGGCATCGTAGGAGTCGGCCACCTAGGTCGGCACCATGCGCGCGTAGCGTCTCAATCATCGGCGTCTGTCGGAGGCATCTTCGACATCGACGAACCCAGAGCATACCAGGTTGCGTCGGAGCTGGGAATCCGGGTCTTTTCCACCCTCGACGAGCTGTTGGATCACAGTGATGCAGTGGTGGTTGCGACACCTGCGGCATCCCATTTCGCTACGGCCCGAATCGCCCTGGAGGAGCGAAAACACTGTCTCGTGGAGAAGCCCCTGGTGACCGATCCGGTCGCCGCGGATACTCTGGTGAGCCTGGCCCGCCGGCATGACCTGGTGCTTGCCGTGGGCCACTCTGAGCGATTCAACCCGGCTTTGGAGCATGCGGACCAGTTCATACGCAACCCGCTCTATGTCGAGGTGACGCGGGTGGCCCCGTTTCCAGGCAGGGGCGCCGATGTCGATGTGGTGAAAGACCTGATGGTCCACGATCTCGAGATCGTGCTCCACTGGATGGGGTCCGATCCTGTAGAGATGCGAGCCGTGGGTGTCGCGCTGGTGACGGACAAGGTGGACATGGCAAATGTGCGACTCGAGTTCGCACATGGCCAGGTTGCGACCCTCACCGCTTCACGGGCGTCACCGGCTCCCATGCGGGTCATACGGGTGTTCCAGCGGGGAGGCTATGCATCGGTGGACATGGGTACTCAAAAGATTCGTTTCGTGCGCCAGACCGCCGAGGGCTTGACCACGGAGGAGACCGTGGTGGAAGGGCCCGAACCGCTCAAGGCGGAGCTGGATGACTTTCTGGAGGCGGTGCGAACCGGCGCGAGGCCTCGGGTGTCGGGCGAAGATGGTGCTCGCGTGCTTCGCCTCGCCCACGACATTGTGGCCCACATCGACTCACGACTCAGTCGCCTCGGCGCGTCTCGGTGACGCCGACAGGCGCTTCCCATTCGGTCGCGTGACCTCTCCCGTCCGTCTTTTCGTATCCGCCGGCGAACGATCCGGGGATTTGCGCGGTGGCGCCATGGTCTCGGCGCTTAAAGATCATGTCCCTAATCTCCACCTCCGGGGGCTCGGTGGTGAGCATCTGGCCGGGTGCGGACTGATCAGCGAGGTTGCTCTGGACAAGCTGGCCGTCATGGGCTTCGCAGAAGTAATCAGGCTGATTCCGTTCTTTTTCCGCCTGCTGGGCCGGCTGACCAGGATCTTTCGCACATGGCAACCGGATCGTGTGCTTCTGGTCGATTATCCCGGCTTGAACCTTCGCTTGGCACGCAAGGCCAAGCGAATGGGGATCCCGGTTACCTACTATGTCAGCCCGCAAGTCTGGGCGTGGGGCAGTGGACGGATCCTGACCATCCGGGATACCGTCGATCAGATGCTCGTGCTCTTTGACTTCGAGAAGACCCTGTATGACGAGGCGGGCGTGGACGCAGTGCATGTGGGTCACCCTTTGGTGGATGAGGTTGCGCCAACCATGACCGCCCACTCCTTCCGCCGCGAGGTCCGTCTTGACGACAGGCCCTTGCTGGCATTGCTCCCGGGTTCTCGACCTCAGGAGGTGCGCAGACATCTTCCGGTGATGATCCGCGCCGCAGCCATGGTGGAGGGTGTTTCTCCGGTCGTGGGCCTGGCGCCCGGCATCGATCCGGCAGGCATCCCTGCGCCTGTGCCATGGACGCATCGAGTCTACGACCTGCTAGCGTGCGCTGACGCCGCGGTGGTGGCCTCGGGAACCGCAACCTTGGAGGCGGCTCTATTGGGAACTCCCTTGGTGGTCGTGTACCGAACCCACGCCCTGAATGCCCTGCTGGCCCGCAGAATACTCACAATTCCCTATGTGGCCATGGCCAATGTCGTTGCAGGCAGGCAGATCGTTCCCGAGTGTCTCCAGGGGGAGTTCACCCCGCCTCGTGTTGCAGCGGAGGTCACCCGTATTCTACGAAATGACGCCGTTCGGCAACAGATGCGGCGTGACCTCAAGGACGTGGCGCGGCGCCTGGGGCCGCCAGGCGCCAGCATGAGGGCGGCCCAGGTGCTGGCATCACGGCTTCGACCATGAGTTCATACGGGAGGTGGTTCGACCTTCAGGTCTGTCTTGGTGTGCTGGCTGTCCGAGCCCTAGGTGCGACGCTGCGCGTACGGTGGTACCATGGTGAGCGAGTCGTCGCCGCCCGGGGAAGTGCACGCGACGGTGTGCTCTATGCCTTCTGGCACCAGAGGCTTCTCCCGTTCTGTTACACCCATCGGTTTCAGGGGGTCCATGTCATGGTATCGACCCATCGGGACGGGGAGCTCATCACCAGGATCATAGGCCGCCTTGGGTTTGGCGCCGTTCGCGGTTCCAGCACCAGGCAGGGCATGAAGGCACTATTCGGCATGGCTGCGGAAGGGCGACGGGGCGTGGATCTGGCAGTGACGCCCGACGGTCCTCGCGGACCCCGGGAGGTGCTCAAGCCTGGGATGGTCGTACTGGCCCGCCGACTGGGAAAGCCCATTGTTCCCATCGCCAATGCTGCGTGGCCCCGAATCGAGCTCCGCTCGTGGGATCGGTTCCACGTACCGCTGCCGGGGGCCCGCTGCGCCGTGGTGGTGGGTGAGCCATGGTTGCCGGTGGATACCGCCTCCGTGGAGGATTCGCGCCGAGACCTGGAGCACCGTCTCCAGATGACCACCGCCGAGGCGGATCGCCTCTGCCGGGCTTAGGAGGTGCGGCGGTGCGTAGACGTGTGGGTACGTGGATACAAGAGGTCTGGTACGATCGCCGTCGGGCGCCGGCGCCGGTGGCGCTGATGCTTCGCGCGGGGGAACAGGTCTGGAAGGCCGGCCTATGGGTTCACGGCCGCATGGGTACCTCAAGGGAGTCGTCGGATCTTCCCACCATTGGCATCACGAGCCCGACTGCCGGGGGTAGCGGCAAGACGCCGGTGGCCAGGTGGCTCGCAACGGAGATGACTGCTGCGGGATGGGACGCCGCGGTGATCACTCGCGGTCACGGAGGCAGGCTGCCCGGCCCCGTGCGGGTCGACACCGGGATGCACAGTGCTCGGGACGTCGGTGACGAACCTCTCTGGCTGGCATCCCATCTGGGTGACATCCCTGTGATTGTCAGCAGAGACCGGCAGGCGGGGATTGCCGCGGCGCAGGAGCAGGGAGCCGTTGTGGCGGTGCTCGATGATGTTACGATGAATCGATCCATCGTTCTGGACGCGGTGGTCATGGTTTTGGGTGCCTCGGGATGGATTGGCAATGGGAAATGCCTGCCTGCGGGGCCCCTTCGCATGCCGCTACCCATGATCGCCACACCGGATATAGTCGTGGTGGTCCAAGAATCCTCCACACCGCCCGATGGGCGCCACCGGGCTTCACTTCTGAGCCAGGGTGCGCCCGTGGTCTCCGCCACCGCATTCCCCGCGACAGTCGTAGCGCCGGACGGTAACACGTCAACACCGGCCAAGATTCGGGGAATGCATGTACTATCATGGGCGGGTATCGCCCGGCCGTGGCGTTTCCGGGAGGTACTTCTCGACATGGGCGTTGACATCCGTGGTTTTGTATCGTTCCCTGATCACCATGTCTATTCGCGCCGTGACATCGACACCTTGGCGAAAGCGGCGGACAGGCTGGATGCCCTACCGCTCACAACCGCCAAGGACATGGCTCGGTGGCCGTTGGATGCCCGTTGGAGGCCCCACTTCCTTGAGATGGGATTGAGCATTGATGAACCCGATGCAGTCCTTCAGATCCTTATCAGGCGACTTGAGACGCGTGCCTGAGACCCCCGTCTCCTCTCCGGACGTGATCATCATCGGCTCCGGCATGGCAGGCCTCGTCAGTGCCCTGCTGATTGATGAAGCGTGGCGGGTGTTGATCGTCACCAAGAAGGGGAGGGCCGACTCCAATACCAACTTTGCTCAAGGCGGCCTTGCTGCGGCGGTGGGTGCCGAGGATTGCCCATCGGTCCATCTCGTGGACACGTTGCGCGTCGGTGCCGGCCTCTGTCACTCGGACGTGGTGCGGGGTGTCGTGGAAGATGGCCCCGCCATGGTCCGGCGGTTGCAAGAGTGGGGTGTGAGGTTCTCAGTGCAGCCTGATGGAGGCTTTGACCTCGGCAAGGAAGGTGGCCACACGCGGCGGCGCATCGTCCATGCACTGGATCGCACAGGAGAGGAGATCGAGCGGGCCCTGCTGGCCAAAGTGCGCGGCAAGCCAAATGTCCAGGTGATCGAGAACGCTTTGGCCCTGGACATACTGACCGAGCCATCCCCTGCGGGCTTTCCCAGAGTCTGCGGGATGGAGATTCTTATGGAAGAACCGGATCAGGACGTACGGACGCTGGTTCGCGCTCGTGCGGTGGTGCTCGCCACGGGTGGAGCGGGCCATGTCTACCAGTTTACCAGCAACCCTGCCATCGCTACGGGGGACGGTGTTGCTATGGGGTTTCGGTGCGGAGCATCGGTGAGTAATCTGGAATTCATCCAGTTTCATCCTACCACGTTCTACAGCCGGGGGGGGAACTCATTCCTGATTTCCGAGGCGGTGCGCGGTGAGGGAGGAAAGCTGGTTTTGCCCGACGGCAGCCCATTCATGCATCGCTACGATTCGCGGGCGGAGTTGGCGCCTCGCGACATTGTCGCCCGCGCCGTGGACCAGGAGATGAAGGCCGCCGGCCTCGAATGTGTCTACCTGGACGTGACCGGTATTGAGGCCGATTTTGCCCGAGGCCGGTTTCCCGCAATCTGCCAGAAGTGTCTTGATGCCGGCATTGATTTCACCTCCACGCCCATTCCCGTGGTTCCTGCCGCCCACTACATCTGCGGCGGTGTGACCACCGACATTCGGGGTGCCACAGATGTAGTGGGCCTGTTCGCGTGTGGAGAAGTTGCCTGCACCGGGCTTCACGGGGCAAACCGGCTGGCCAGCAACTCCTTGCTGGAGGCCGTCGTGTTTGCCACAAGGGTCGCGGAATCGGTCTCCGATCTCTGCGCAACGTCTCCCTCTCGTGCCTTGCCCCCGCCGGAGACGGTGGCGGCATATCGTCGAACCGATGAGGCGTGTGGGTCTGCAGCCACCTTGCGCACGCAGATTCAGGAATGCATGTGGCACGACGTGGGGATCGTCAGATCGGATCGCAGCATCTCCCAGGCCACGGCAATGCTGGAGGCGCGGGTCGGTCAGATTCGGCAGTTGATCGATGAGGCGCCTGGCCGGGAAGTCATGGAGGTTCGGAACATAGTGGATACCGCCAGGCTGATTGCTGGTGCGGCGCAGTGGCGTAAGGAGTCGCGAGGGCTTCATTTCAACACTGATTACCCTCGCCGGGGAGGCGCACGGTGGAGAAGAGACAGCCGCATAGTTCCGCCCGGTTTATGACGACAGCACGGATCGAGCTGGTTGCCGTAGCATCCGGTGCGGTTCTGGTGGCAGGCCTTGCCTCGCTCACGCCTCCCATGCGGCGGGTCGAACTGATGCTCATGGACATGGCGCAGCGGATGGCACCGCTCTCCGTGCCGGACTCCTCACGGGTCGTAATTGTTGCCATTGATGACATCTCCTATGGCGCCGATTCGTATCGCCTGGGCAAGTGGCCCTGGCCGAGAAGTGTCTTCCATCCCGTGGTCGACTATCTGGCCCGATCCGGCGCACAGGTGATTGGCTTCGACCTGTACTTCCCCGTAGAGAGTGCGACTCAGCCCGAGGAAGACCGACGCCTGGTGAACGCCGCGCTACGAGCAGGCAACACCTGTCACGCGGTCGCTGCCGCCGGTTCTAGGGGAGAGGTGACCCCTGATGATGTTCGGGCTCTCATCTCGGAACGATTCGGTGTGTCCTGCCGGGAGCGGCACGAAGAGTTCGAGCGACTTCTTACACCGTTTCCCGCTCTTCTGGATGCCTGTGATTGCTTGGGGCACGTTAATGTCCCCCGCGACGTAGACGGTGTGGCGCGGCGGGTGCCGATGGTGGTGTCAAGCCAGGGCATGACCGTGCCCGCCCTGAGCGCAGCCATGTGGTTGTGGGCCCATGATCTCGGCCCACGGGACCTCCTCTGTGGCACGAAGCACATTGTCCTGGGAGAGCCGGGCCCTCGAATACCTGTTGACCATCGGGGACGAGCCCTGTTGCGCTTCGGCAGGCACCCGCGTGTTCCAGTTCCCTTCTCGTCGGTGCTTCATGTGGCGTTGGCCGAGGCCGAGGGTAAAGAGCCCGATTGGCGGGGAGAAACACTGCCACCGGTCTCATCTGAGATGTTCCGCGATCGCACGGTGATCATTGCCTTGACCGCCTCGGGGCTTTTCGATCTAGTGTCGACCCCGCTGGGAAGGAGTGTTCCGGGCGTTGAGATCCAGGCCACAGCACTGGAGAACATCCTTGTGGATGGGTTCGTTCGGGCGGCCTGGCCGGGCATAGCCGTGGCCGTGGCAGTCGTGTTGGCCGTTCTTCCCGGCGTGGCGCTTCGACGCTGGTCCACCACGGGCGGGCTGGCTCTATCGGGTGTTCTTGGCGGTGTCTATGTGGGCGCGGACGTGGTGATGCTCGGGCGCGGTACGTGGATGGCATTGTCCATGCCCCTGGCTGCCTTGGCGCTGGGAACGGCGGGTCACGTGGTGGCCCTGTACCTTTCGGAAGGTCGCGAGAAACGGCGATACCGCCAGACATTCTCCCGCTATGTGAGCCGGCAGGTCGTGGAAGAGTTGCTGCGTGATCCAAATGAGGTGCGTCTGAAAGGCGAGCAGCGGGAGATCACCGTACTCTTCTGCGATATCCGCGGGTTCACTACCTTCTCGGAGACCAAGGCGCCCGAGGACGTCGTGGCCATCCTTGATGAGTTCCTTAGTGCCATGGTCGACGTGGTCTTCGCCCATGGCGGGACACTGGACAAGTTCCTGGGAGACGGCATGATGGTGTTCTACGGGGCGCCGGGGGCGCTGCCCGATCATGCAGAGCGAGCGGTGTTGACGGGGCTAGCCATGTTGCACAAGCTTGAGGAGTTGAATGCGCGCTGGATCGTGAGAAATTGGCCCGCGCTACGCCTGGGTGTCGGTATCAATACGGGGCCTGCCATCGTGGGCAGTATAGGGAGCAAGGAGCGCATGGAGTACACGGCCATTGGGGATACGGTCAATACCGCCAGCAGGGTTCAGGCGCTGAACAAGGAACTTGAGACGTCAATCCTCGTTACCGGGGCCACGGTCGAGAGCGTTGGCGGGAACCTCTGCTTCACACCGCGCGGCTCATGGAAGGTCCGCGGGCGGCAGCAGGAGGTCAAGCTGTTCGAGCCGATCTGCACGGAGGATGTCGATGCCTGAGTGGGGCATGCGCCTTGTCATGTCGTTGGGATTCGTTCTTGGACTCATGATTGTCCGTGCCATTGTCCACGGCGGGTTTCGGGTTCAGAAGGGGAGGAATCTCTCCGCCTTGGTGGTGTTTACTGCGGGTGTGCGGGTGATGCTGGGCACCCTCTCTCATGTTGATCTTCTCGGTCCGTTCCACCCATTGACCGGAGCGGAGACCGTCCGTGCCGTCAATGGCGTTCTTGCACTCTGGGTGCTCATCCTCGTCATCCAATTCCTCGAGCCATTCCTTTTCGCCTGGATGGTTCCCGCGTCTCGCCGCAAGAGCTTCCCCACCATCCTGCGCGACATGGTTCGTGTGTTTCTGATGATCATCGTGGTCATGTCGGTACTCAAGACGGGGTTCGGCGTTGGGCTCGGGCATCTTCTTACCACCAGCGCCATCCTCTCGGCGGTCATCGGTCTTGCACTCCAGAGTACCCTGAACAATATCCTGGCTGGCATCACCATCTTTGTGGAGAAGCCTTTCGAGGTCGGCGATTGGATAGGTTTAGGGGACAGAGAGGGCATGGTTGATCAAATGAGCTGGCGGGCTACCCGGATCTGGACCCGCGATAATGACTATGTAGTTGTCCCCAACAGTGTCCTGGCTGAGGGCCAACTGGTGAACTACACCAAGCCGGCCCAGCTTCACCGGGAACACTTCCCTATCGGCGTGAGCTACTCCGCCCCGCCCAACAAGGTGAAGAAGGTATTGCTGGAAATTGCCCGCGATGCATCGCGTCATGGGATCATGCCTGACCCTCCCCCTGAGGTGCTCCTAAGATCCTACGATGATTTCTCGATCGAGTATGACCTCCGGTTCTGGATCGAAGACTTCCGGAGGCGTGATGTCATTCAAGACGCAGTCCGCTCTAGGGTATGGTACTACTTCCGGAGACACGGTATCGAGATTCCGTTTCCCATCCGGGATGTTGTTCTGCGGCCTTTGTCGCGCAAGGACTCGGAAGATCGAGGCCGCCGTCAGCGCACGGAGATACTCGATGCGCTTCGTCACGTATCAATCCTGCAACCCCTGGCGGATGAGGATCTTGAGCGTCTCGTGCCCGAAGTACTGCTCCAGAGCTACGCCTCGGGTGAAAACCTGGTCGTCCAGGACGATTCAGGTGACTGCTTCTACATCATCCTTAAAGGCCGTGCCGGGGTGTTCGTTCTCAATGACCGAGGCATTGAGATTGAAGTCGCCACCCTCAGTCGGCACGACCACTTTGGCGAGATGAGCCTGCTGACCGGTGAGGCACGTAATGCGACGGTCAGGGCCGCGGAGGATTGCATTGTCGCCGTGGTCAGTCGGGATGCGTTCAAGCACGTCATCGAATCCAATACCGCCATCCTTGAGGCGTTGACGGAGATCGTACACGCCAGGCTGGAGACCAATCGGCAGCGCCTGGCGGCCTCAGGCAAGGCGGGCGACGAGCTTCCTCCCGAGCGGGATAAGGGATGGGTTCGATCGACCATGGAGAACCTGCTGGGCGTCGGTCTGCTGCGTGGCTTGACTCGGAAGGGCTCTGGAGGTAACGTCGAACCGAAAGGTTCACGCTCTAGAGGAGGAGATGGCTAGGTGAAGGCTCTTCTTGCCGTCGTACTTGTGATGCTCAACCATATTCAGGCAGTTTCGTGGCCGGCTGCCACTTCTGTTCTATTCGCCGGTGACGGGGCTAGTTGTGAGCTGAGGATCTCTGCCAGCACGTCACCCCGTCCGTTGTGGGAGGGGCGAATTCTGGCAAAGGACTCGCGAGTGAGGGTCATCAATCGCCGCGCAGCGGGCACCATACCGCCCGGTCCTGAGGAATTGCTCTGGACCGGGAAGGGCATCGTCAGGTTCATGGGCGGTCGTCCCGGCGAGTTCTCGCCCGGCCCGGCTCTCACTCTGGCCGAGGTCTACTTGCTTGCCGATTTCTTGGTCCCGCTGTGGACACCGTTGTCAACCGAGGATGAGCATAGGCTTCCGCTCGAAAGCGGGTTGGGGCGCGGCTACCTCACCGTCTTGCAGGATGGCAGACCCGAGTCATTGGTGGTCAACCCATTATCCCGGCCTCTGTGGGATGGCAGCAGCGCGCTGTGCATCACGTTCGAGCACAAAGGTGAGAGCGCTCCATGGCACGTGGCTAGGCTTACGGGATCTGGCGGAACGTCGCTCATCCTGGAGAGGCTCAGGTTCCGCCGGGACAAGCTTTCTGACGACGTGTTTGCCGTGGAGAATGAAGGAGGTCTCAGGCTGGCCGACCTTTCCAAGCCGCTGGGCGCGCTTGTCGGTTCGGATGCTGGGGGTTATGCCGAGACGGCGGGGTCCTCTGCGGCATTCAAGTCATCGAAGACGGTCAGCAGCGGAGGAAAGGGGTCTCTCTACCTGGGTCCAGTGCCGACGCCCGATGAGGTCGATAGATTCCTCCACGAGGGGAAATTGGGGAGGTACGCCGATGAGGAGTAGAACCCTGATGAGACTGGTCTGGGCGGTGGCCGTAGTGTTGGTGGTGGCCTCCAGTGCCTTGGCCCTACCGAGGATCGACATCGGCAAGGTCAAGAAGGCACGGGACACGCTGAAGGAAGTGAAACGGCTTCTCCCGATTTCGACGGAGGAGGAGATCGCTATCGGGAAACGTGTGGCGGCCAGGCTGCAGGAGACTTACGGGGTGTACAAGAATCGAGAGGTCGAGCAGTATGTGGCGCTGGTAGGGACCGCAGTCTCGTGGCGAAGCACCCGGCGTGACGTCGAGTATATCTTCTCGATTCTCGACACCGAAGAGGTCAATGCCTACGCCGCGCCCGGAGGTTTCATCCTCATCAGCAGAGGCTTGCTAAGCCGCATGCAGAGCGAGGCCGAACTGGCCACGATTCTCGGGCATGAAATCTGGCACGTAGAAGCCCGCCATGAGATGAAGAGGGTGCAGCAGGCACAGATTGCCGGCACCCTCGTCTCGAAAGCTTTGTCAGCCATGACGGGGGAAGAGATAGATCAGGTGGCGGATCTCTGCTTGGAGGTATTGCAGAAGGGGAGGTCCAAGGAGGTGGAACTGGAGACGGATGTGCAAGGAGCGCGGCTTGCGTCGGAGGTCGGGTACGCACCGCGCGCGCTCCTCGTCCTCTTGTCACGCTTGGGGGGAGCATCGTCTGAGAGCGCACTCAAGCAACTTATGTCTACTCACCCGAAGACAACGGAACGTATCGGTGTGTTGCAGAAGAAGTACGGCAGCGACCTAAGTGGGTCGCTGGTGGAGAACCGGTTCATGGTGCAGATTCAACCCCTGCACAAGTCCTAGTCAGTCCACATGAGAGGAGGAAATCTCTGACCATGCGCAAGAAGATCGCTGGAGTGCTGCTGACCCTCTTGGGTATCGTGGCGGCCATTGGGTGGTCATTTTCGGAAACAGCTCACTTCGAGTCGGCAGACACTGCGCTCGGCGGTGACCTCGTGGACAAGGGACGCATACTGTGGCAGCCGGAGAGCGGATTTGTCCTGCACGCCGTCTTGTCACAGTTCGTTGCCATAGCTTTGGGTGTGATGGGGATTGTCCTGGTCGCCCGACGCTCTCTTGCGGACTAGGTGAGGAGGAGAATCATGGCAGGTGCCATACTTGGATGGGTCCTCATTGCACTGGCGGCAGCGATCCCCGGGCTGGCCGCGTTTCTCTTCGGGTGGGACAGGATCGCACTCTCCAAGCAGTACATGTGGCTCGGAATCGCTGCGGTCCTGCTGTGGTCCGGCCTCAACTCCCTCCGCCGTCGCATGGAATAGCTCAGGTGCATCGCAGTGACGCAGGCTCGTGAGGCTGAAGCTGTACTCTCGGAGGAAGAGATCGCTGAACTCCGTGCCCGCGTTCGCAAGGAATTGGAGGCGGAGGAGGAAGAACGAATCAAGGCCTTGCAGCGGCAACGGGAGTCCCACGCATCTCGCACCGCCCGTGTTCGTGAGATAGAACAAGAGGAAGAGGAGCGCTTCTACCAGGAGCGGGGCTATCGGCGTTTCGTGGATCGTTCCGGGAACGTGCGCTGGCTCAGCCCCGAGCAGGCGTCCCGGTGGGAGGAGGAACGTGCCCTGCACCAACGCCGCCGTCGCGCCATCAGCTATCGGCTGGCGAGCCGGAAGACGAGACGGCTCATCGTGATTGCCGTTGCTGGAGTCACGCTGGCACTATTCGCTGTGTTTCTCGCCGTGCTCAGGCGGGGTTGAAAGGGGATTCGATGGTGAGAGTCGCTCTCATGGTGCTGCTTGTTCCTTCTCTGGCCATGGCGGGCTTTCTAGAGGCCCGCAACGCGATCGGCATTAATCTCCAGACCTACAGTGGCCCTCAGCAGGCGTTCTACCGAGACCTGGGCGCGCAGCTCGTCTATGACGGTTATCCTGAATTTGGCTACGGCATAACCGTCAGGAGCTTCGGAACTGACCGCGTCGGCGCGGAACTGGTGTTCAACTATGCTGGCAAGTCGGGTTCCATCGATGGGTTGGGTCTCTCCACCATTCAGATCTGTCTCGGTCCCGTCTTCTCCATTCCGATTCTGGGTCAGAGCGAGTATGCAGTGCCTTTCGGATGCGCAGGGGTAGCGGTGGTACGATCCTCGGTCGACATCGACAGCCAGCTAGATATGGGCCTTTACCTCAAACTCGGTCTTCAGGGCATCATCATGGATCATTTCGGCGTTGCCGGTATGATCGCGTACACCCGAGTCAGCGTGAAGTACCATGCCGACAAGGGGCTTGGGGGTGCCGGGTACATAGAGAAGAACTACCCGTTCGGCGACGGCACCTTCATACTCGAGCTCAGCTATTTTCCCTGATTGATCCTCGAGGGGTCACCGAGCTACGACACAACGCGGCACTCCGGAGGCGT
Organism: Candidatus Fermentibacterota bacterium; assembly: GCA_016928395.1. Lineage (GTDB taxonomy): Bacteria > JAFGKV01 > JAFGKV01 > JAFGKV01 > JAFGKV01 > JAFGKV01. Next base: position 26,951 of record JAFGKV010000238.1, read on the forward strand.
CTCGCTTCATTGGTTGGGGATACTCGCCCCCTCGTCGTGGGTGGACCCTGCGCCACGCATGGCGCCGATCCCTGTGCCGTCAGTCTATTTCCACGTTCGATAGGTCGGTTGTACCGCTACCTTTTTCACCATCTGCTGTATGCCTCAAGTATGGCTTCAGTGACCGTGTAATCCTCAAGGCCATCGGCCACCCGCCGGACTCGCCGGGTCCTTTTCGCAAAGGCGTATCCGGCCCGCTCGATGTGGCGGCACAAGGGACGGGGTGCTGCCGCGTTCGCGGCAGCACCCCGGATGAGCCCTGCGGATCGTCTACCGAAGAAGGACGATCAGATTACTTGCACTCTGCCCGCAGGCAACGAGCTGACAGTGATATGTGCCATTGGGAAGTGTCGTTCCATTTTGGTCAACGCCGTGCCAGCGAACTCCGTGTTCTCCCGCATCAAGCACTCCCAAGTCCATCCGTGACAGCACGCGGCCGGTCAAATCGCGCACAAGCAACGTTGATCGCGAGGATCGAGGCACCGAGAAGGTAATGGCAACCTCTCCGGCTGCGGGGTTGGGCACAGGAGGGTGAAGCAGCAGTCGCGAGGGGTTCTCGGCGGGTGCTGCATGAACCCCAGTGCCGAACATGCCGGTATCCCGGTGATCCACCGGTATCAGGAATCCCGTGGTATCCCACGCCGCCGCAGCGGCGAAAGAGAGTGTAGTGGCGTAGGCGGTGTCGGCGTCTTGTTCGAGCGAGAACAGGATATTGCAGATTGCCCCTGTTCCCACGACCAGCGATGTTGCATTCCGTCGCAGCGTCACGACCACCGAGCAGGCTGCCGCTACTGTCTCATCCACATGATAGCTGAGGACAAAGTCCTCGGCCCTACCTGCCAGCTCCACTCCTCCCTCCACAGGCACATGGGCGCCGTGCTCGGCGGAGTAGACCAGCGTGAAGCACAGGGAGTCAAGGCTGACGGGGTTGTATGTCTCGTTGTCCAACTCGATATCCACGGGATTGCCGGTCGAGCCCGGAGCGCCGGACCCGACGCCCACACAGAGGCGTACCGGGAGCTGGGCAACGAAGGTCTGGCCAGCAAGGTCACTCATCAGATTGGCGATGGTGATCTCTTGGGGAAAGAAGCCCCAGGACACGCTGTCATCGTATGCCAGAGATGGCGTGATCTGATAGGCGAGGCCTCCCGGAACTGCTTCAAAGGAATAGGTCCCGACTGAGCTGGTGAAGGTGGAATCGGACCAGCCGCCGCTGAGGTGGACCGCAACGCCGGGCAGAGCCTCGCCATCTCTGCCGGCTATCGACCCCGTGATGGCATAGCGGGGGCGCACCCCAGTGAAGTCCCGATTGGTCTGTGGGGCGGTAAGGGGGTCAAACTGGTACGAGGGAGGCGTGAATGTCCACGCCCCTTCGGGAGGATCGTAGGAGGGTGTGACAGTGTAGGTTCTGCCGCCGGCAAGCGAAGAGAAGGAATACGACCCGTTGGCCGACGTGGTCGTCGTGTCCACGGCTTCCCCGGCGAGTACCACGCGAACACCCTCCATCGACGCATTCGTTTCGTCTCGCACCGTGCCCGAGATCGTGTAGAAGGGCGGCGTGCCGACAAAGTCTTCGGCCCAGTGGTTGCTGTTCAGCAACTGAACGGTTCTGTTCTGTGGCTCGAAGGACCACGTGCCTTCTTGAGGAGTGTACGTCGGGGTGATCGTGTAGGTTTCGGCGCCCAGAAGGTTGCTGAACTGGAAGGAGCCTTGGGCATTGGTGGTCGTTTGCGCCTGCTGGAAACCGGACAGATTGACCGTGACCCCTTCCATCGGCACGCTCGCATAGCTCGTGATGGTACCACCGATGGTGTAGCGGGGGATACTGCCCGTGAAGTCCTGTCCCCATTGATCGGCTTGAAGGTTGCTGTAGGTGCGATTCTGGGGGGAGAACGGCCAGGCACCAGCGATGTCCGAATAGGTGGGGGTGACGGTGTAGTTCCCTCCCGCGGCCAGATCAGAGAACGCATAGGTTCCGTCTCCTCCAGTCGTCACCTGGCCTGTCGACGACCCGGTGAGAGACACCACGGCGCCTGATAGAGGCGCGCCAGACTCGGTACGCACTGTTCCGCCGATGGTATAGGCTGCCGCGATGGTCATCTGCCCCTGATAGGGGAAGAATCCCGGGTGCGTTACGGTCACCTCGATGGCGTCTTGCGTCGAGGGGGTGATCTGGAAGTAGGCGGTGCCGGAACCGTCGGCGTACCCGGCCTCATAGACCCCCGCGCCCCGCAGGCAGACCAGTGAACCCGAGACTCCCGTGGACACCGCCACGTTGGAGGTTCCCGTAGGAACCGTGGAGGGATGGCTCACATTCATTGTAGAGGGTTCTCTCGTCCACAGGGCCAGCTCCGGGTCTCCCAGGAGATTGTACTGACGCACCGTAACGGTCACCGTATCACTGGGCGGATAGTTGTAGGTCAGGTAGTACAGGCCCGCGTCGGTGATGGGGCCTATCCTGGTCAAGCCTTGATATGCCAGACCATCATAGATCCCCAAATCCAGGGTGTTGTTTGCATAGGTATGGGTGATGTGCGTGGCGCCGAAGAAGGCGATGGCACCACCCGCGGCGCGCATGAAGCTCTCGCCCAAACATTCGCCATACGCACCACCGGTATGGGTGAAATCCCCGGTGAGGCAAATGATACTGGTAACCAGGGGTCGCCTGGGGCCGTTCTGCATGAAGTAGCAGTAATCCTGGGTCCAGCCGATTTCGGCCAAGCGCTCCCTATCGGCGACTCCCCCGCGGTAGTTCAGGATGTTGCGTCCGTCATTGAGCTTCTGGAGAAGCTGCACGGCGGTGCCGCTGGGGGCAAACACCGAATCCACCTCATCGTACCCGAAGTTGAGAAGCCAATCCCGTACTATGCGTTTCGTGCCAGGGTGCGTCGGGTGCTCGGCGCCTGACGATACCGTGCCGCGTTCCATCCACGGGCCGTCACCTTCCCCCGATTCGTACGAGAGGATCTTGTCGATCATGACCGCCAAGTCAGCGGTCCCCGCGGCAGGAAGCCTTCCCACGAAAACGTCAGGAAGCTCATCGTTCCCAACGAATGTGCCATAGTAGCGGTCAGATTTGAGGTACCCACCAACAATGGGATTGTAGTAGTCATGGGTCGGCAACGCGGGATGATCGCCCACCAGGAGCACATATTCCAAGGTTCCCGAAGTATTGTAGATGTCCCGGATGTACTGCCGTATGGCAGAATCCGTGGAGCCGGTCTGACTCAAGGTCGCCATCTGCGGCGCCAAGCCCTTGCGTTCCTTCCAGTCGAACAGGGCGCCGATGGAACCGGCCAGTTCGTCGGTGCAGACGAAGAGATAGCGGATGCCTGGACTGCGGCTCTCCAGCTGGATCTGATCCCAGTTAAGCACATAGGGGCGGATCAGCTCGGCGAATGACTGCGGCAGGTATCCCCGGAACGGTGGCATACCCTGATGAACGCCATCCAGCCGGAGGTCAATGCGAAGATCGATGACACCGTCAGGAACGTCTGTCGGTACATTGGCAATCAACGGCACCACCCGAAGCTCGCGGATCATGGCGGGTTCACCGGTCTCGACAATGGTCGTGCCCATGCCCGTGCGCATGGAGGTCGCGACGCTGTGGATCTCGATTCCTCCGGGCGCGGCGACGAAACCCAGAGGGATTCGCTGGCCAGGGTGTGCGGTGAGAGATGCCTCCAGCGTCACTGAGTGTGTGGCTGTTGCCACCACGTTTATGGTATGGGCCTCCGACGCGGCGCCCATTCCCAGAACCCCCACAAGTACGAGAAGAAGAAGCATTGCTACACTCCTATGGGATATCGGCTATCACCTGGAAGACGGAAACGCGGGCCGATAGATTCGATGCATTGCCGGTCTTGTCGACCGCCAGGACGCGGTAGTAGTCGTATTCGTCATAGAACGATGTCGTGTCGGTTTGTGCGGTGGACCAAGGGGTCCATCCGGAGTCAACCATGGCGTGCTGTGGATGGATGATGGCGGGGAGCTGCTCCTGCAGGGCCACAGATGGGTAGCGGTAGCGAAGCGCCCGGTAGAACAGCAGATCCTCGGGGCCGCCGTTGACATCTACCGTCACGGTGTTCCACGACAGGGCCATCAGCGAATCAACAAGATCCACCTGGGCCTGAAACCCGGACACGCCCGCGGGAGGCGTGTCATCGGAACCGTAGTTGCTGGGTATGACGTAGATAAGGCCCGCATCATACCCCGCGAAAGGTGAGCCGTCTACGCCGAGGATGAGATCCGCCAGCCCGTCGCCGTTCACATCACCTCCGGCCACGCTACGGCCAGCCCAGTCTTTGTGGCCAACGCCTTGCCATCCGCCTTGGGAAGTCTCGATGTCCAACTGGGCAGGCCAATTCGCCGCCGCACGGCCGAAGACGGCGTATGCCTTACCATACCCCGCGCCCCAATCCGGCGCGCCGACCGCGAAATCGTCGTAGGAATCGCCGTTGACATCTCCCAACGAACACAGGGCCGCACCGGTGGAGGCATAGGAGCCGACGATCTGCGTCGTGGCGGCGCTGGGAGGGGTGTCCTGGCCCCAGGCGGCCAGGGAGCTTCCTCTCCACAGATAGACGCTGCCCGTTCCGATGGGCGTCGAAATCAGGAAGTCGCCCTTATCGTCATTGTCAGTGTCGCCGGCGTCAGAAACGCAGGAACCCATCTCGTCGCCGGTGACTGCTCCAAGGAATGATTTGTCCGCATTGGCCAGGGATTCATTGATGATCCATCCGGTGGCCCTGCCCAGAACAAGGTAGGCCTTGCCTATGAAAAAGTCGTCCCAATCCGGTGAGTACTTGGGGGCGCCGATGAGGATCTCGTCGCGGCCGTCGCTGTTCAAGTCAGGCACCACCGCGACCGTGAAACCGGCACGGCTCATTCCCGTGGCATCCGCCTCGCCAACAAGGGACGCATCGGCATTTGCCAAGGATACGGACTGCGCCCACCCCGTTGTCTTGCCCAAAATGAGATAGACCTTGCCGCTGCCTGCCATGGGGGCGCCGATGAGGAAATCTCCCACGCCGTCACCGTTGACGTCGCCGGCGGAGGCGACAACGTGGCCGGCCCGATGACCGTAATCCTCACCGAGGTATGACGCGTCGGCCGTGGACAAGGAGACATCCTGTCCCCAGCCCGACGGCTTGCCGAAGACGACGTACACCTTGCCGGCGTCTTCTTCAGCCTCGCCGTTGGCTGGGGCACCTACCACGAGATCGGCATAGGTATCACCGTTGATGCTGGGGACGATGGCAAGGGACCATCCCGGGTGATCACCCACGGTTTCGCCCTTGAAACTGGCGCTCACCGAACCAGTGAGAGCCATCTCAGGTTGCCACCCCAGCGCGGATCCGAACACGAGGTATACGGTACCGTATTCGCCCCCGGTGGTATCAAAGGGCGCGGAGAACGCCAGATCATCAATCCCATCGCCGTTCAGGTCGCCTCCGGAGGAGACGGCGTAACCCACCTGCGCGGCCGGCGCCGGCCCCATCCATGACCACGGTGCCGACCATAGTCTCTCATTCTGCTGCCAGGCGGACGCGGACAGGGGGGCGAGGGAGACGAAAATGGGCAGCGCTACGCAAAGGTGTTCCAACCGGTGAGAGAATCGTGACATCATCAAGGGTCCTCTGTTTCCTACCACGAGAGGATGACCAGACCGTTTCTTGTAGTTCCCACGTAGATGTAGTCATCGTCGGCGGCCATGGAGTACGAGGCGTTCACGACATACTGGCCGATTACGTGGGGCCGGTCGGGCCGGGACACATCCAGGACCAGGACGCCTTCATAGCTATCGGCGACCAGCAGCCTGTCGCGGTGAAGGATGACTTGCTTCGCGTTCCCCGGGGTACGGTGCCACCCGATCTGGCGGAGGTCCGCGGGATCGGTAGCGTCGATGACCCAGATGCCTCGGGCATTGTCGGCGACAAATGCCACAACCTGGTTGCCCAAGGAGCCCACGGCGACGTCATTGGCATAATCTTCAGTATCGAGGGAGTCGAGAGGTTCCATGACGCCGGAGAAATTGTCGGGCCTGTGACGGGCCGTGACCAGGCCGGCCTCACCCTGAGCGACATAGATCACTCCGTCGCGCACGGCAACGCCGCGGGCGTAACCCGGGAGACGTAGCCGGTTGGCGAAATGCAGGTCGGGAGGCGTGTGGTCGATCTCCTTGATGTCGAAACTGACGAGGCCGCCGGAACGATCGGCGACGTACAGCATGGTATCTACTGCGGCAACGTCTTCATACGACTCAACATAGGATGGCTGCACTTCAGTCCAGTAGAAGGGCGCAGTGGGGTCGGTTACATCCGCGACGAACATGCCAAGGTAGGATCCGGCCGTCACGCAGGCGAACTTTCTCATCCCCCGGTCAACCACTACCAGAGACTTCGAGTAGCCATTTGGGGGATCCAATCGGCCGCCCTGAGCGGGCGCCTCAGGATCGCGTACGTCGATGGTGGTGAGACCCAGTTCTCCAGTGGCGAGATAGGCCCACCCGTCGTCCACCACCACATCGTACACCTGACCCTCTGTCGGAATCGACGCCACCACCTTGAACGCATCTTTCGGCTCGATGGGGCCTTCCCGCTCAGCGCAGGAGACCAGCAAAGCCGCCCCCAGCAGCACCAGGGTATTCCTTGTCATTGTCTACCTCCCAGTCTTTCCGACGAGGCCTCGCGTTACCGACATCGAAAGGCCGATGGTATTGGCGGTGAAATCCTTCTCTTCCCCGAGGTCGTCCTTGGCGTACGAATCAACTTCGCGCTTCTGCCACTTGTAGTTCAGATTGGCGGACACCCCCGCACCCAGGCTGAACCCGATGCCGGTTTCCAGGGCAACCTTATTGTCTTTTCGGCCAGCATGGTAGGGGTCATCGATGAAGTCCTTCTTGGTAGTGCACGCCTTCAGATTGTAGCTTAGGCCGAAACTCAGTGATGGAGACGAGGCGAGCACCTTGACCGGCAATATATACGAACCGAACACATCATAGTTGTTCTCGTGGTACGAACCATCCGTCTCATCCGAGGTCTCCTTCGTCTCACCGGGTTCGTCATAGCCTTTCATGGTGACTCTTCGGTAGTTGGCGCTGACACCTAGCGTGAGGCGTCTTGTGACACCGTACTTTGCCTCAGCCGTGACGGCGAAACCGTGGAAGTCATACTCCTGGAAGTAGTCAGGGTATTTCTCCCGCTCATACTGCCCGCGCGCCCGAAGCCCCAACCTTCCGCCCTTAAGGAGCCCCTTGGTGGCCTGCAGAGAGAGGAAATGCTTCGCGTAGTCATACTCCTCATAGTCCATCGTGTCCTCATCGTAAATCTGACGGATGTAGTACCGAGGAGTGTATCGATACGTGAGATAGGTGTAGAAATAACTGCCGATCCTTCTGCGAAGATCGAGCGAATAGTTGTGAAAGCTCTTCATCGTGTTGCGGTAGTTGCTGTTCTGCTTGACGGTGAGGGTAACCCTGGTGTCACCCTTGTACGCCTGAAGCCCCAGAGACTGCGCGATGATCAGATCGTCGGTAGTCTCCACCGTGGAGTACTGATCAGTCTGCGGCAGGTTTTTTATCAGGTCGATCTCATCCTCTGAGTACCGGAAGACGTTGTCGTCATAAGTAAACGACAGCCCCGTGACCAGGTCCAACTGGATGGAGGGAGGCGTCTTCTTCTTCGGCTTCGGCTTGGGGGTGGCCGCGGTTGCGGGCATGACAAACCCTACCATCACCGCGATCAGCATCAGCTTCTTAGTCAAACCGTATCCTCCTTCAAGTGGGGCCGCGCTTCGCAGTGAAGGATGTGGCAGAAGCACGGCGGTCGTGGATCAGATATCCTTCTGAGGAATCAAGAACCGGAGCAAAACGCTGTCCAGGGCACTGCCTGGCTTGAAGCTCCAGTGGTGGACACCCGGCGGGACCGGAATGACTGCACGTTTGCCTGGCGCCGGTACCAGGTCATCCCGGTCAAGATATCTGGTCACATCGGAGCGTCGTGAGCTCCACGTGAACGAGTGGATCACCTGACTGCTCTCTAGTATTTGTACCTGGTAGTTCTGAATTCCTTTCATGTCGTAAGTGAACTCAAGGCGAGAGTAGATCACCAGCGTGGTCGGGCCGATGATCTCCAACTCCACCGGAGTCTGAGCTGTCGCGCGGTAGTATTTGACCTCGCGTTCCGCCCGTTCCAGGCGCACCACATCGGCATACCGTTCCGGGGACATGGCCGAGAGCTTGCCGAGGGAGGAGGGCTTGGCCGAGAAGAGCACCTTGACAGAGACGTTCTTGTCAGGGCACGTGATGGCGATCTGCCTCGTCCTCGGCGGGATGACTGCATACGAAGTGCGGCTCTCACCGACCCATAGCTTCCGGCCCGGTACGCCCGCTATCCCCGACTTCCTTGTAGAGTACGTCTTGGCGACCTTCCTGGTTCCTCCCACTATGGTTAACGAATAGGAAGTGTCCCGTTGCGTGGGGCGGGGGCCGATCCACCGAGAGACCACCCTAAGGCCACCTGGTCCCGTCACGTTCAACCGCAACCCGTTCGCCCGATAGTACGTGGTCGACCTCCCTTTGATCACCACCGGTTGCTCCACGGTAGTTCCATATATGGGAGTCAGGGTCTTCCACTGACTCGACTCCGCTCCCGTAGCAGCAACCACCCACGCAACGACCAGAAGGCATCGACACATCATGGCAGGCCTCCCTAAGGGGATGGTGCTCTTGAAGTCTTGCGCAGCAGGCTGTGCGCGAGATCCACCCGGATTGTGATCAATAGCACCAGACTCAGAAGGAACAAGAGGAAAGCGGCGATCCCGGTGTTGAGCCGCTCCGTGAAGTAGATTGTCCCGACGCCGATCTCAGGATCAGGACCTGGGGGAACAGGCAAGCCGTACTGCCGTGCCAGGCGCTCCACCTGGAGTATGTGAATCACGGGGATTCCTCGCTGGGCCAGGAGAAGGGTGGCGCCTTTGGTAGGGAAGTTGCGGCGGGCCAATGTCATGGAGAGCCCCGAGCGAATGAGCCGGCCATTGATGCTTGCCCCCAATGAGGCAACACCCCCGCCGACATTGACCGCGGCCTGGATCGGGCGATCGCCGGTTGCCCGGGAATAGAGTTCCATCCGTCGGCGAATGGAGGCTTCCAGGGTTCTCTCATTTATGAACTCAACGCCGTTTCGAGTGATTGCCTGTTCGATGAGCAGGCGGCCTCGCCGGCTGAGGCCTCTCCCCCGATCTTCGCCGCCTCCGACCGACGCGGCGATGGACTTGGTGCGGATGATTCCCTTCCTTACCAGCAACTCCTCCATGTCAAGCCAGGTAAACTCGGGGTCGTTGGCGCCCCATGTGGATGACCCTACACTGGCGATGACGATGGGGCGGAGTTCCATGGTCTCCGCAGCAACAAGCAGAGCGATGTTGAGGCACGGGAGGGAGCCAGTCAAGGACACAGCGATCGCATCGCCGGGCTTGAGCCCCGCGTGACCAAGCATATCCACGAACACCGCGGCGAAGTTGGGATTGGTCGAGGTGAGCTTGGCCCGCAGTACGCCGCGATCGGTGGTAACGAGCGTGTATTCCTGACCGATCAGGCCCGTGGCGTGAGGGTCGTTCACCAAGTCGATGACCAGCCCTTTGGGCAGGCGGTAGTCGCGGATGGCCTGCTGAGCCAGCATGGCGGTTCGCGAGGCCCTAAGCTTTTCGGTGTAGAACGGGCTGTGATGAATCACCTTCGACCGCTGCACCACCACCATGCACAGCACGGCGGCCGCAGAGACCGCGACCAGCACCACGCCGGAAACAGTGCGATAGCCACCCATTACATCGCCTCCGGCATACCGAAGAACGCACCACCGGACACCAGAATTAGAACAAGCCGCACCAGCACCGATGCGATGAGCAGCGTGGTCAGGGTGTGGAGTATTCCCTGCTTGTCCATATGCATACTGACCAAGCCTGGAATGATGTAGCCGACCGGCGCCAAATCCAACGGCAGATTGGCTATCTGGGGCCCCGGAAACGATCGAAGCGCCCATCCCGTGAGGAAACCGATGATGATGGTCAGCACCATACGTCGCCGGCCAAAAATGAACATGAAATAGGATAGGAACTTGATCACGCCCAGCGTTACAAAGCTGGCGACGGCCGTCGACACGAGGGCAAGCGGCCGGTCCAGATAGAGGGCTACATACCCCGGCACGACCAAGCCGCCTGCGACAAGGCCGAAGAGCTCGGAGAAGACAAGGCTAACTACAAGACCGAGACCCAGAGACTCCAGTACCAAGAGCCTTACCTCTGTTTTGAAAGTATGATGCCACTTCTTCGCCCAAGCCGACAATGTTGCCGACCGCCACCACCAACGCCGTCGATGGCGTGAGGGCGAGCACCTTCTCAAACACTTCCGCTGGCGACGCGTCGCCCAGGTTTGTGATCCTCTCTGCGTCAAGACCCTCGCGGATGGCCTGATCCTCGACCGCCTTGGTGAGTTGACCGATGAGCACGCAGTGGTCTGACGGCCATCGTGTGGCGATGAACTTCCCGAACTGCTGCGCGCGGGACAGCCGATCGCCGCGGTTGTTGAATAGCACGATAGTCTTGTCCGTGGATGGCACGGAGTGCCTGGCCCGTTCGCACGCCAGCAAGGTCGACTCAGGGTCATTGGCCGCCAACGCATTCACAAAGAAGAGCCGCTTCTCGAAGAATGCAATCTCCCAGGCCTGGAGCGCACCGATATCAGGCCGTGCTTCCCACATGCCGTGGAGCGCAGTCTCGCGATCAATCCCCAGCGATTGGCAGACGGCCAAAGCCAGCGCGATGTTCTCAGGGTGTTCGAGATACGAGAAGCCCTTGGCTGCTTCGACGTCAGCCTCGGCGGGCTGCGTGACCGTCAAGGTTGTTTCCCTGGCGGCAGCAGTCTGCTGGAACGGATGGATCATCTTATGCTCGGCTGTGAATGCTTTTGCCCGCTTCGGCATGGTGTTGGAGAGAGCCCACGCGACATCTTCAACCGTGGGACCCATGACGTCAAGATGATCCTCCCGTGCATTGGTGATCACCCCATGGGTCGCCTTGACTACCAGGTGTTCCGTGAAGCGCTGATACTCGGGCTGCACCGCCATGCATTCCAGCACCAATGCCTGGACATCCCGGGTTGCCGCACGAATGATGACCTTAATCTGCTCCCGTACAGACGGTGGCCCGTGACGAACCACGGGAGTCTCCCGACCATTCTCCCAGATGAGGCGCGCCGCCGATCCAGTCGTCTTTGCGATAGTACGGATGCCACCCGCCCGGAGTCCGGCTGCAATAAGGCGGGTTACACTGGACTTTCCCCGGGTGCCATTTACATGGATCCGGATGGGGATTCTCGCCAGGGCCTGCCGATGGCGACGGTGTTCGATGATCCCGGCTATCACGAGGAAAGCCAGCAGGGCCGGGAGTATTAGAAGTGAGGGCCCCGTCAGGGTGTCAATGACCACCGGGTCCACTCCTCTCGAACCACATCCGGCACATCGACAACCATGGCCTCGGCCAGGGCGATTGCCCTTTCCCGGCCTGTGAGGCAAGAGACCATGGTGAGACCACAGAGCAGGGCCGTGCCGGGCCCTCTGCTGGTAACGAAAGGCGCATCCACCACAACCGGGGATTCGCAATAGTGAGAGTCCACCAACTCCGCCCTGCACGAGGGATGTGATGTGACCCGTCGGCCGCGGAGTAGCCCCATGCGGTGAAGCACGGTGGGTGCGGCGCAGATTGCAGCGATGAGCATGCCTCGACGTCGCACTTCATCGATGGCCACCATCACCGCCTCGGATTCCGCGAGACGGTTCGTGCCTGGCATACCGCCGGGAAGGAAAATGCCCATGGCAGCTTCCATATCGACCGTTTCCAGGGATACCTCTGCCTGAAGCCTGAAGCCATGGCTTCCTGGGACCATGCTCGGGGCTCCCGGCAGCCGGGCCACTACCGGGAGGATGCCTGCCCTGGAGAGCACATCGGCGACAGCCACCGCCTCCGTTTCTTCGTAGCCTACAGCCAGTGGAATCACCACAAAAGGGCGCGGTCGGGGCATTCAGAAGCCTTCGCGCTCCAGCAGGTGCAGTGGCCAGCAGGACTCGATGAGCGACTCGCCTGTGGCTGCCAGGCCCAGAACCCTCACCAGGCCGTCGGCTATCTCCAGGCCCCGAAGGTTGCCGGGCGCCCCCGGTCCAACGGCCGGGCCAGATGGCCCGCGCTCGTGGCCAAGGGCGGGCCGAGCCGAAGGTTGATGCGCCATACCAATGGTTAGATCGCCCAATCGGTGCACCCGGGAGATGGGCGTGGTGCCATCACCATAGTCGGGGTGGTGCAGGCCGGGGACCACAACGGTCTCTTCTCCTTCATTCACGAAACCCTGGATATCGGTGTGTTCATCACCCAGATGAACCACGGTATCCACCCTCACCCTTGCCCTGGCCAGGGCAAGGGCCTCTCCCAGCAACCGCCTGTTGCCGTGGGTGTCGCTGACCACCACGCACCTATGCAAGCGGCTACTCCTGCACTACGTAATCCTGCTCACCTACGGTCGGCGAGGCGACTGATTCGTTGGCCGCCGCATCCACTGCGGTGACTGCATAGAAGTAGTTCAGATTCGGATCTCCGATGCCTTCCGTCACGGGAAAGGTCGTGCCGGATGTCGTCGCCAGCGGCGTGAGCCCGACGACGTCGAAGTAGGCAGTTGCGCTGCGGTAGATACGATATCCGGTTACGCCCACATTGTCGGTGGCGGGTGCCCATGAAAGGGTGCCCGCGGCATCTAGGCCGGTCCACGCAGGGGCGGTGGGCGCCTGGAGGTCTCCGCTGCCACCCCTCAGCCATGCCAGCGACTGTGCAATGACGCCACCGATAGTATTGTCGCCCGCACCCGTCGTGCTGAACGCCTCTAAGGCCGTGGCGAAGAAGATGACGCGGTAGGTAGCATCCCCGGTTGCCGGGTACCGAATCACCGTAGACTTCCCATTGTTGGCCATGCGAAACACCGTTGCCGCGGACGGGTCGGGGCCTACCGTGTCGGGGTAATCTGAGAGGTCGCTAGGGCAGGTGATTGTGACCTGGAGCCCATCGCTGATGGGATCTCCCGGCACACCCTGTACGCTGGTTAAACCGCTTACATTCGTCTGGAATGATGCCACATGAAGATGCTGGGAGGTGAATGAGTCTCCCGCATACGACGAGAGGTAGTTCTCGGCAGAGAACAGCAGCGCGCCTCCATTGTCCAGATAGGCAGCCAGGTCGGTGCGGTCTTGCCCATTGCAGGAGCTTTGGTTCTGATCACCAGCAGCCCAGAGGACGACCTGATACTGCATGAGATTGAGGAGCCCCGGCGATCCTGCCGAGTACCATAGCCATTGATCGTACGTCTCACCAAGTCCATTCAGCGCCTGCACGATGCGTCCCTCGTGGGCTTCATCGTCGGTGTCGACGAAGAGGAGAGGCTTCTGGCCCACGCACACGGTGAGCGACGCGGTCGCTACATAGTCTCCCGCTGCGGACAGATCCAACGTGAATGTTACCAGGTGCGCCAGTGGTGTTGACGGGGAGAGCTCAACCTCGAAGGGGACCGTGGGGCCAGCGGCCGACGAGGGCGCGAGGTCGGGGTACCCTGCGTTGGGGTTCATGATGGTGGTGAACCCGTCAGCCTCGGACAGAGTGGCACTGACATTCCAGGCAGTGCCATTACCATTGTTCTTGACGGACGGGATGATCTGTACGGTCTCACCGGCATCCGGCTTGCCATTGCCGTTACCGGAGACCTCGACCACGGAGAATCCGTCGAGGTCAAGTACCGGTGCATTCACCAAGAACGAGCGATACGAATCCCATGCGTTCGCCCCGGACGTAGCATGGATCAGAACGGAAACACCCTGGCGATCAGGGCAGTTGCCTCCCACGGAGAAGACATAGTCGCCCGGCGACCAGACTTCCGCGCCTGCTGCCATGTCACCGAAGCTCTGTGTGCTCTGCGTGAACTGGACATAGGGCGACGCGGTACTGGCGACGGCGGCTACCCCGGGCGCAGGATCGACTCCCACGTTCTTGAGCTGCACACCAAACTCGATGGTCTCACCGAGTTCTATCACACCATCACCGTTGCCAAAACTGGCGCCAGCCATGTCATCATCCACGGAATGCGCGATGGCGACCACATACGGGCCCGAGGGCGAGATGACTTCGACGGTGCCGTGGTGTTCCAGGTAGTCGTGGGCACTTACGTAGAGGTCCATCGGTCCTGGAGTCTGAGGTGGCGTGTCGAACTCGACAATGGCGGTTCCCGAGCCGTCGGTGATGGCACTGCCGAGAAGCACGCCATCGCGGGAGAAGGCGACGCGGGCTCCCGCAACACCGGGCACCGAGACCGTGAAGGTCGCCTCCCCGATTACGTAGGCTGCCGCATGATTGACGACCATGGTGGTAGGCTGCGCGGTCCAAATATCGAGGAGCGGATCGCCTAACACGTTCAGTTCGTAGTAGCACCAGCGATTCTGCTCGAACCCAATGTAAGGAATATTGTCTTCCTTTGAATCCTGGTTGGCCTCGGCGATGTTGGTGATGCCTTCACCGAACAGCGCATCGAAGAACTGCCGGTCATAGTACTGGCTGGAACCATTGGTGCTGCTGTGGGCGCCCCACCCGTAGCGGGAGCAGGAGATGTTGGCCACCGCACCGTGGGCGAGCTCGAACGCGATACGCTCATTGATGCAGTCGGATGTGTAGCCGCCCGAGGTGGTCCGGTTGTCGAACGAGCCGCAGTAGCAGCCCTGACTGTAGGTGATGTAGAACGAGTGGTTCACGCCATTGTTCGTGAAGTTCGCGTCGGTCAGGTCGGAGTTGTAGAGCCTCATGTAGTACGTGACATCGGCGTGACCGAGATGGTTCACGAGGTGGACACCGTTGTTGAGCAGCGGCCTGAGCTGGCTCATGGCATTCCACGTACCGAGGTCACGGTCATACAAGGTCGCCACGTCGAAATTCGGGGGGAACCCGACCGTGGTATACCCATGGGTCGAGGCGCCGAACTTGATCTCGTCCTTGTAGTCGCCGCCGTAGGTCGGGTCGCTCCACAGGAGTTCGCCGACCATGAGTGCTTCGGTGCATTCGGAAACGATGGGGTTGGTTTGATAGGCAACCGTCTTGTTGTAGAAGTTGGTGAACTCGGTGGCATTGTCCCCGCACACACGCGCCACGTAGACTTCGGCCACCAGGTCTGATTCGAGGCTGTTCTCGCCCCAGAGCCCGTCGCCATCGGTGTTCCAGTTCCCGTCAAGCCCGGCGAAGTAGAGGTCGGCGGCAATGTCGTCGTCCTCGTAGCCCCATCCCGGATCGTTGTAGAGACCTCGGTGCGGAACGTTCTCGTTATCGCCGCCCAACATCACATACTGGATGCCGTTGTTCGTGTAGTAATCGATGATGCAGTTGCGGATCTTATCGGGGTTGTCCACACCGGTGTAGGCCGCATAGATGGACTCCACCGTCTCCACGGCGATGCGCCAGCCGCGGACGGTCTTGTAGTTGACATAGGAATTCAGGTTGGCCTGTTGGGCATTGTTCGTTACGATCAAGAGGTCGTAGGGTACGTCGCGGAGGGAACGCGCAGCCGGATAGGTCATCATCGCGGTAGGGTTGATCACCGCTCGCTCCACCCTGGCTCTGTCACGCTCCGTCCCGCGGTACATCGCGGCGAGCGCGTCGGCGGCTCTTGGGGTTGCCTCGGTGATGACCTGCACGGTCAGCCGTGGATAATACTGGAGTTCTCCCGTGGCCGGAGTATAGCTCACGGGATGCAGGGTGAACACGCCAAGGCTGCATCCCATTTTGAATTCAGTTGAGGAGTTGGCCACCCGGTACGAGGGGAATGCGTCGCGGCTTCCGAGAAGGTCCGGTACCAGGGGCGTCGTTTCCCACGGGCCTTGATAGGAGAATGGATACTGCCGTTGAACGACCTCCACGGTATAGGCGGCGGGCAGGGAGATGGGCTCGGCTGATTCCACGTGCACGGACACGATCTCATGACCTGGCGGAAGCAGCGCCGTAATTCCCTGCACCGGAAGCCGGGGTTCGCCCGTCTGACCGATGCTCAGGCATCCTTGAATCTCAACGCGGTAGGCATCGCCGATCGGGGTGACCGTCGGTTCCTCGTAGTCAAACGAGAAGGTGAGCATGTCGGCATGGGAGATCGCCACCGAGGCGATGACCATGACAGCTGCGACCGTGAATCTGAACATTGGCTTTCCTCCCTATTCGGGTTGTGGAAGGGTGGCAGCGGGGGAACCGGAGGGAACGACCAGTTGATAGTCGTGTTCGCCCACCGTGGGCGAGGGCGCTGATTCGTTGATCGCAGCGTCGATGGCGGTGACACGGAATGAGTAGTTCGCCAAGGGATCACCGAGCGAGCCCGACACGTCGAATGAGGTCGACGGCGTGGTCGCCATGAGCAGAGACGGAGTGGGAGCGAAGTATGCTGCCGAGGATCGGTAGACCCGATAGCCGGTTACACCCACATTGTCGGTGGCCGGCGACCAGGTGAGAAGGCCCGTCGTGCCCAGCGCGATGGAGGCCGGTGCGGACGGCGGTTCGGAATCGCCACCGCCGATGGTGATGGCACCCATGAAGGCTACTCCATTGTAGGCGGTGACCGTGACATTCAAGGCCCCGGCCGTGGCGGAGGGAATGGGAAGAGTCGCGTGGCCGACTCCGTCGGTGTACGCGACTGCATGCACCTCGCCGGCTTTGTACAAGCAGACAAGGGCGTCGGGGCATGGAGAGCCGCCCCTGGTCACGGTACACGGCACCGACTGAGGCGTCCCAGCGGGGATTTCCGCGGGGAAGCTCGCCGCCAGCGGGGAGGGCGCCAATGTGTACATGAGTAGCGAAGGATCACCGAGGATGTTGTACTGCTCGAAGTAACCCTTGGTGGCGTTGTTCGTCCCATACCCCTGCTTGTAGCGGAGTTTGCCCTCGAGAATGAACCCGCCAGTCCAGTTGTAGCCATCGTCAAACAGGGCATCCCACATGCGGCGCTGCAGATAGTCATCGTTCGGCCAGAAGGAGCTTACCGACGAGCCATATGCCACGACTGCGCCCTTACCCGGCCTTCGGATCCATCGTTCCATGTAGCAATCCTGGTCGCTGGTCCAGGCAAAGTTGCCGGTGAGGCAGGCGAAGCTCAGCACGATGGGGTACCTATCGAGGTTGTTGAGCTGGTCCACGTTCCAGCGGCTGAACGTCGGCCCTTGCCATCCCGTTTCCACGCCATGGCCTGAGTAGGTCACCATGGCGCGCCCGGTAGCTACTGCTGTAGCGATAGGTGTTCCTGTACCGTAGAACCCCCACAGCGAGTCACAGACCACGCCGTGGGCGCGGGCCTTGGCCATGCAGTAGGCGTGGGTGCCTTCGGTGACTCCGTGATAGTTCCAGTCATCGGAAGAGATGAAGTACTCCCGGCCAGTCCACAGGGAGTCGACGGCCCACGCTGTCTGCTCGTAGTCAACGGTCTTCTCGACCAGCCCCTGGATGTCGGCGATCGTCCTGAGTGAGAATCGGCCAAGGTAGAGATCCGGCACCCAGTCTGTTCCATCCACGCAGCTGTAGTTGAGATCGGTAGGGGGGTTCTGGTTGCCGGTGCCGTTCCATGCGGGAATCGTGTTGGAATCGCCGACCAGGAGCACGAACTCCGGGGGCGGATCCCATGTCCCATATGCGTTCTGAATGTAGTTCTTGATGGTGGTGGCAGTGGCGCCGCCCGGGATTTCGCTCAACCTGGTCAGCGTGGTGGGGTAGCCCTTGCGGGTCTTCCATTCGGCCAGAGGAACTACGGCATCATAGAGGGAGTCCACGACGATCGCAAGGTACCCTGCCGGGAGGGCAACCGTCTCCCGCGGGGGGGGATTCAGCAGAAGGCCGGCCGCGTGCTGCGCGAAGACGCTGTGCTGCAAGCGGTCTTCAGGCTGTTCCAAGGAAGCATCGAAGGAGATCCGGACAACCGCCGACTCAATGGTTTCCAGGGTTGCATTGGTGGGATCGTAGCACACCGGGGAAAGCTCGATCATGGCCAATTGCATGCCTCGCATGCGTCCTAGCTGAGCAATCCGCGCGGTCCCCGGAGGCGCGGTCGGGGTGGCGTACGAGGCTTCGTCGAGAACCCACCCGTCATCCGGGGATGCTCCCGGAATCTTCGGCACCGGCCGCATCACCGGGGCCAGACGTTCGGCGCCCCATGCCCGCAGGTCGTGAGATCGACGCCCAGAAAACTCCACCGCGACCGTCACCGATCCGTCGGCGGGGATTCGAATGAACGCCCGGGCGACCGGAACCTCGGGCCCGCCCCATGTCTCGGGCTTCCCCATGTCCTCCATGACAAGGTGCGCATATCGTATGCCTTCTCTCGCGACAACCTGAGCTTTCAATGCGGGGGAGTCCCACCGAAATTCGAGATCCGTCACGCCGGAGCGGAGAAGATGCCACCCCGGCATTGTCGTCCCTTCTCGCACCAGGTAGACCTGAGCCGGCGCCACGGCCACGGTCGATGCAACGAAGAGCAGGCACAGGAACACCACCACTGAGAATGAACAACGTAGCACGAAGGGGATCCTCCGATGGGGCTGCCTAGGTTCGCCCAGACAGGATGAAAGGGACTCCCGGGGTGCCGTCGGTGAGGCGGCAAAGGCGAGGTCCGGCGTTGCCGAGAGGTGGACCGGGAAACAGAAGAAACGTATCTTGGCCCTCGTAGGCTGTCAAGCACCCAGAGAATGATGCACAGGAGAGGCGAGACCCCGTTCGCACGAGGGTTGGATGCTACTCCTGAGTGGCTTCGCTACTGGGGGTAATGGGATCTGGCAGTAGCCCATGTCCAGCGAGCATGTTCTACTTGTGGTGAGGAAGAGACCACACGGTCGCAGGATCGTCAAGTCGTTGAGGATTCTGATGGGATAGAGATGGAGAGGGTATTCCGTGGAGCGATTGTCCAGAGAAGGGTCTGAGAGGCGGGCTTGCACGACACATGAGAACTAGAAGGATGCTCCGGAGTCGTATCCTCTACGCATTGATGACATTGGCCGTCGTGATAGTCGTTGTCGTGCTTTTCAGGGTGCGTCCAAGGGAAACCTCATGGCCTCCCGAACCCGAGGAGGAGGCAATACCGACTCCCCCGCTTCAGCCGCTCTCTCAGCTTCCTCATGTCTCCGTATGGTTTAACTCCGGGCGTTCCGCGGTCTACCGAGAGCCCTACAGGGGTACGTGGCGATTGGGGGACAACCTGGAGGAGTTGATCATCGAGGCCATCGAAGACGCGCAGGTTTCTGTCAATGTCGCGGTGCAGGAGCTGAACCTCCCCGGAGTTGCCCAGGCGCTGTGCCGAAAGCACCGGGACGGAGTCCGGGTTCGAATCATTCTTGAGAACGCTTACAATCGTGTGTTCAGCATGATGAGCCCGCCGGAGGTTCGGCGCTTGTCAAGCCATGCTCGCGCCAAGTACGACGAGTTTCTCCGCCTCGCCGACCTGGATGGCGACGGGCACATATCCTTG
Organism: Candidatus Fermentibacterota bacterium; assembly: GCA_016928395.1. Lineage (GTDB taxonomy): Bacteria > JAFGKV01 > JAFGKV01 > JAFGKV01 > JAFGKV01 > JAFGKV01. The sequence continues at coordinate 46,554 of JAFGKV010000238.1, forward strand.
GAAGAGGCCGTGGAGCGCGATGCGATCACTATCCTGCGAGCATGTGGGGTTCCCATTGTCGATGACACCGAGGATGGTAGCAAGGGAAGCGGCATCATGCACCACAAGTTCATGGTCCTCGACGGCGCCACGGTGGTGTTCGGCTCCGCCAACTTCACCATGAGCGGCGTGCACGGAGATTTCGCCAACCCGGCGACCAGGGGCAATGCGAATCATCTGCTGCGGTTCGAAAGCCCTGATCTCGCTGCGCATTTCGAGGACGAGTTTGCTGTCATGTGGGGAGATGGCCCCGGCGGTGAGAAAGACAGCAGGTTTGGAAAGCAGAAACCGCATCGGGGCGAGCGAATGGTGGTGATCGATGGATGTCCCGTCATGGTGAAGTTCTCCCCGACACCGGGCATTCTCCCGTACGAGCAGACGACAAATGCCTTGATCGCCAGCATCGTGCGCAAGGCATCTCGTTCCGTGGATATGGCGCTGTTCGTATTCAGTGCCCAGGAAATCGTCGACGCGCTGGCTGAGGCATGCGTGCGGCATCCCGCCCTCACGGTTCGAGGGGTGTTTGATGCAAGTTTTGCGTCGCGCTACTACAGCGAGACTCTGGACATGTGGCGGATGGCGTTGCAGGAGAAGGACAGGTACGAGACGAGTTCGGAGACCGGGATGCCCAACCGGCCATGGGATTTCGACCGGGGTAACATTGGTATCGCCATTCTCCCTGAAGGAGACAAGCTCCACCACAAATTTGCTGTAGTCGATTCAGAGTTGGTGATTACCGGGAGCCATAACTGGAGCGCCGCCGCAAACACCAACAATGACGAAGCCATCGTAGTGTTCCACAGTGAGGCTGTCGCGGCTCACTTCCTCCGGGAGATGGATCGACTCACCGCCTCCATGCATGTGGGGCCGACCCGCAGGCTCGTAGAGCGCGTCGGCGAGCGCGGAGGTTATCTCCCTCCACACCACGATTCGCACGAGCCGAAAGGGCGGCCTTGGCCCGCCGAAGACTAACTACCCATCACGACGATGGCCTCTGGAAGCGCGTTTTGAAGAAGCAGGATATAGACAACGCGCTGTGGCGAAGGCGCCGGCCACGTTGCCCGCCTTCGGGCGGATCGTGGTGCGGATATAGCTGACAGGCTACCGTCATTTCTGCAGCGGGAGCATCTGTGAACCTTCAATGGCACGCCCGGCAGGAGCAGAAGACAACGCGTGCACGATGCCAGTCCACCAAACTCCATAGGGCGCACTCCACACGCGAATCTGCGGTTCTCGTGAAGATAGACGACTTCTTTGTTGACATTATTTTCGGGGCAGCGTAAATTGGTAGGAGTTCCGAAAAATAATACGCCCGCAATCCGAGGGTTTCTCGTGGAAGCAGTGAGTCTGAGCGCCAGCCTGGAGGACTATTTGGAAGCCATCTACCAGATAGTGGAAGCCCAGAGGGTGGCCAGGCCTCGTGATATTACTCGACGACTCCGTGTGGGGAGTTCATCGGTGACCGGAGCGCTTCATGCGCTGGCAGAGAGGGGCATGATCGACTACGCTCCCCACGATTTGGTGACTCTCACGCCGCAGGGTGAGCAGGTGGCGAAGGACATTGTGCGGAGGCATGAGTCATTGCGGGAATTCCTCGTGAAGGTCCTGGGCGTCGAGCCCGGCATCGCCGATGAGAGCGCTTGCAAGATGGAACATGCGCTTTCTCGCTCGGTGTCTGATCGTTTCACGGAGTTCGTGCGATTCGTGGAACGTTGCCCTTGGTGGGGCGACGGATGGATTGAACGATTCCGGCGTTGTACGCTCGATATGCCTTCAGCCGTTCAATGCACGGCATGTATCGAATCATGTCTCCGTGGGATGCAAGCTCACGGAAATGGTAAAGGTGGTTCCGAGATCAGCACTCGTCCTCATGAATGACGCATGGTGTATGATGGTGATCGGCCGTGATCGCCATCGGCGCCATCCGCTGAGGGAAAGAGGCGACCGATACTGTAGAGAGGAATGCGTGGAACTATGTCACTGGGGATGGCGAAGTCGGGTCAAACCGTCCGGGTAGTGCGAATCAGCGCCGGCCGTGGCCTTCAATCGCGCCTGTCGGCATTAGGCATCATGCCTGGCGTTGAGCTTACTGTGGTGGCGGGGAGTCGGCGGGGGCCAATTGTTGTGGCCGTGAAGGACAGCCGTGTTGTCCTCGGCCGGGGAATGGCCCAGCGGATCGACGTGGTGTGAAGCCCCCAGCCGGGCTGGCTCTTCACGCGGGCCGGGAAACGGTATGCCTCGTATGGCGATGACGCGCTCCATTACTGTCGCACTGGCCGGCAACCCCAATTCCGGCAAGAGCACCATCTTCAACAATCTCACGGGTCACCGGCAGCATGTCGGAAACTACCCCGGCGTCACGGTGGAGACGAAACAGGGCGTCTGCCGGTGGGGCGACCAGCAAATCCACATCATCGATCTCCCAGGTACCTATAGCCTTACTGCCTATTCGCCGGAGGAGCTCGAAGCGCGAACCTTCATCGTAAAGCAGCAACCCGATGTGGTGGTGGATGTGGTCGACGCGTCGAATATTGAGCGCAATCTGTATCTGACCACACAGCTTCTCGATCTTGGCAGGCCGGTGATCATCGCGCTGAACATGACCGACGTGGCCCACGTGCGAGGGATCGAGTTTGATCTAAAGCAGCTCTCGCTTCTCCTTGGCACTCCCATCGTACCCATGGTGGGATCGCGGAACGAGGGCACGCGCGAGCTCATTGCCGCCATTGCACAGGTGGCCACCGATGGTTCTCCCTACCGATCGCGGCATGTCTACTACGGTCGTGAGATCGAGGAAGAGGTCGCGAGGGTCGAGGATGCGCTGACTTCAGATGGGGGCGCGCAGGCTTCTGTCCCGCAGCGTTGGGTGGCACTGCAACTTCTGGAAGGCGACCCTGAGGTGGCAGAGACCGCCCCCTCCGCCGCCAAGGCTGTCGCCGCGTCGAGCATTCAGCATCTCGAGCGGGTATTTGGGGGGGCATTGGATACCGTCATGGCGGATCGAAGGTATGGATTCGTATCGGGTGCGTGCCAGGAGGCGGTGCGCTCCACCGCCGAGACACGACACAGCCTCTCTGACGCAATAGACGCGGTGGTGACCAGCAGCCTGTTCGGACTGCCGCTGTTCCTAGCGTTGATGTACGTGGTCTTCCTTGTCATTTTCCGACTGGGCGGGCCGGCTACCGATCTCCTCTCGGCCGGGTTCGGGCACCTTGGTTCACTGATCATCGACTGGTGGCCACCGGGGATGGATACCACAGTCCGCGACCTGCTCGTCGAAGGCGTGATCGGGGGAGTCGGGGGTGTACTCGCTCTGCTGCCCAACGTGCTGTTCTTGTTCATGGCCATCGCCATACTCGAGGATACGGGGTACATGGCCAGGGCCGCGTTTATCACCGATCGTCTCATGCATCATATCGGGCTGCATGGGAAGAGCTTCATTCCCCTGGTGCTCGGCTTCGGATGCACGGTTCCCGCCGTGATGGCAACCCGCATCCTGGAAAACCGACGCGACAGGCTGACCACCATGCTCGTGGCGCCTCTCATGAGTTGCGGCGCCAAGTTTGCCGTCTACTCCATGCTGATCGCCGCCTTCTTTCCTCAGGCGTGGCGGGCGCCCGTATTATGGTCGGTCTATCTCATCGGTGTAATGCTGGCCATGGCCGGGGCCAGACTCCTTCGCAGCACCCTGCTTCGGGGGGAGTCGGTCCCGCTGGTCATGGAGCTTCCCCCTTACCGTATGCCCACGGTTCGAGGCATTCTCATTCATATGTGGGAGCGCGGCGGCGAGTTCGTGAAGAAGGCTGGCACGGTCATTCTGGCCCTTTCCATCGTCCTGTGGGCGATGACGGCCTATCCGAGGCTACCGGACGACGGCAGGTATGACGCACGGCGTGACGAGGCCGCTGCCCGATACGAGGAAGGACTTCATTCGCTCAGGGCTCTGTTGGGCCTTCCGGAAAGCTCAGCCGTTCCAGGGAATCTGCTCTTGGATGATAGGGTCGGGCTAGAAGAAAACGCGGCGGAAGGCTCAGTCGATGACCATAAACGGGAGGCCACAGGCGAAGGCGCCACGATGGAGCGGTTTCTTTCGCTTCTCAGAGATGTCAGAGCCATACGGGAGCGCATGGCGGACGCAGAGCGTGTCCGATTCGAGGATAGCGGCAGTTCCGCAAAGCAATTGCTCCAGGAGGCGGCCGTGGCACGGCTCTCTCAGCTTGAGTATCGGGAACCCAGCCTCTTCTCAGCGGCCGTTCGCTATCTGGATGAGGTTGAGGGCCCCTATCGCGTTGCCCTGGAATCCATAGACGGCGAGGAGCATGCCGCGCGGCTGGGCAACTCAGCGGCCGGCCGGATCGGCCATTTCATGGAACCGGCCTTGGTCCCGCTGGGATTCGACTGGAGAATCGGCACTGCGTTGATCGGCGCGATGGCGGCACGGGAAGCGTTCATCGCCCAACTGGGAATCCTGTTCGCCGCGGATGGCCGGCAGTCATCCCGCGAGCTGCAGCACAGGCTGGGGGCAACCTACCCGCCTCTCACCGGGTTCACTATCATGCTCTTCATTCTTATCGGAAGTCCCTGTCTCCCCACGCTGGCTGTGACCTATCGGGAGAGTCGCTCGTGGAAATGGCCGCTACTGCAGATCATAGCCTTCACCTTTGCTGCGTATGCGATCGTGTTCGTGGTCTATTCTCTGGGCATGATCCTTGGCGTGGGCACCACCATCATCGGGTAGCGCATGAGCACCCTTATCGTTGTTGCTGCGGTGATGGTCTCGGTTGTCGTGGTGGTTCGGCATGCCCGCCGCAGCCTTCGTGGGCACCCCTCGTCCTGTGCCGGGTGTCCCTGCCGCTGTAGCCCCCGCAACCCCTGCGAACGGCCAGAGGAGTCCGGGGCACGGCGGCGGATGCCACTGGGAGATGACCAGGGAGACTCGCGCAGAGCTGCGGGACGCGGACCAGAGACCGAGGCAGGACTGTAGGAGATGGGGTGGCGCCCGCCCTATCCGGTGAAGCGGGCAGCGAATGGAGGGATGTGAGGAGGATGAGATCGACGACTACTATGCTCACGAGCAACTATCTGAACATCGCAGCTTCCCACGGGGGGGCGTTGAGCTTCGGCATGGTCGTTGCGTGCCCGATATCGCAAGCCTTAGGCACTGGGTTCCTCTGACCAACCAGACAGCAGGATTCAGGAGGGGGAAAGCGAGACCCTGTCTCTGATACAATAGACCCAACGACCCAACCGTTGCCTCAATTGCCCTTGTCTCACGATCCTCCTGACATCGCGAGCGATCACAAAGCCTTTTTGCTCGTGCCGGGACCATGCCCTCGGAACAAGGCCGATCCCTCATCCCTGTCTCCCCCGGAGCGGCTACATCAGCCTCTTTCACTGTGGGTGACATGCCGCCGGCTGCCCACTCACTTGACATCTGACCGCTGAGACGGCATCTGGCGTGGCAACCCGGATCCATCGCCTAGGAGGCAGCCAGTCCCGCCTGGGAGCAGCACATGCATTCTGACAAGCAGATCCTCTTGAACGCCGCCACTGAGTTGCTTCTCCTGCAGAGAAGGCCTGCCATTACCCGAACCATCCTGCAGTATGCGAGGAGGATCTCTGGAGTCGAAGACATCACCCTTGCAGCTGTTGGCCGGACGGCGAGTCGGCGGGATCGTCGCGGCGACCGAAGCGTCTTCACGAGAATCCCCTTGGCCTACGGACGAAGGACGTGGGGATGCCTCGAGCTTGGTGTGGCACCGAAGGACCTCCAGGGGTGCCGCGATGACCTGGAGGTGTTGGCAAGGTGGGCTGCCCGGGCCCTTCGCAATGCCCATGTCTATTCAAGACTGAGGCAGAGGGTGAAGGGTGTCACCGCCCTCTACCGGGTTGGCACCACCATCACATCAACATTGAACCTGCGGTATCTGCTGGATCTCATTCTATCATCACTGCGCGAGGTTATCTCCTACGATGCCGCCGGAATCTACCTTCTGGAGGAGGACGGTGTCCGGCTCCGAGGCGTCGCCATGCGAGGATACCGACCCGAAGAGGAGAAGGCTGCCATGGCAAAATTGGGGCAGGGTGTGATTGGGTGGGCAGCAACGCAAGGGACTGATCTGCTGGTTGGTGATGTTTCCAGGAACACCCACTATCTTTGTGCGAGGGACCAGACCGTTACGGAGATGGTAGCATTGCTGCGCCGGGGTACTCGTCTGCTGGGCGCGTTCAACGTGGAAAGCGACCGGCCTCATGCGTATGGAGGGACTGATTTGGTGCTCCTCCGGGCCTTCGCCAGCCAGGCCGCAGTGGCAGTGGACAATGCGGTACTGTACCGGGATGCAGTCGAGAAACGCAGGCTTGACTCTGAGCTTTCCGTAGCCAGCGAGATTCAGCAGCGGCTGCTGCCGTTGGGTGCGCCGAGTCTTGCCGGATGGGAGATGGCCGGATTGAGTGTACCCGCGACGCGAATCGGCGGCGACTACTACGATTTCGTCGGCGTGAGCCCCGGGGTGATAGGCATAGCCATAGCCGACGTGGCCGGCAAGGGAGTGCCTGCGGCGCTGGTCATGGCAACCTTCCGCGCCTGTCTGCTGGCCGAAATAGTGAACGAGTACTCCATCGAGATGATCTTTCGCAAAGTCAATGAGATCCTCCTGCGCAGTACGGAGCCTTCCGTGTTCGTGACTGCCATCTACGGTGCCCTGGAGGCCGGCAGCGGTGTGTTCACCTACTGCAACGCCGGGCATATCGAGCCGCTGGTCGTACCCCAGCACGGGGCCCCTCGGATACTGAACGGCAGTGACCTGATCCTAGGAGCGTTCGGCCATGCCTCGTATCACCAGCGACGGATTGAGCTGCGACCAGGCGAGGTGCTGGTCTTGGCCACCGATGGTATCATAGAGGCCAGCGCGGGTGACGAAGAGTTCGGTCTCGAACGGGTCTGCCGCGTGGTACAGGCTCACCAGCATGCATCAGCGGTGGAGATCCGAGACCACATTCACGCTGAGGTTCTGCGATTCGCGGTTGATCAACAGCAACGTGACGATATGACTGCCGTGGTGGTGAAGAGGCTTCCAGGCTGATTCGGGAGGGGTACTGAGTTCTCCCCCCTGGACGACTTGCCCACACGTACCGGATCGTATAGCCAGGGCCGAGCCGGGTCAGGCATCTGTCTGTGAAGTTCGGACCCGGCCGGGAAAGCGCAGGTGTTCGTGGGAGATCTGATGATCGTGGAATTTCCCGGTGCCGGTTCACGCAATGGCTGCAACTCGGGGCATACATGGTAGACACTCCGGTCAAATCTCTGTTTGGATGGGAGGGGCGTTATCGAAGCGTTCTGCAGGCGATTCCCGCACGTTCGCGGTTGCGCGAAGGAGTGACTGTTATCATTCCCTCCTGGAACGCGGTGGAGCTGCTTGCTGCGTGTCTGCGGTGCGTGGAGGCTCAGGACCTGAGCCCCACGCGGATCTTGGTGGTCGACAATGCTTCCACCGATGGTACGCGTGAGCTCGTGTCACGCAGTCGGAAAGTTGAGGTCGTACGACTCCCGCGCAATGTCGGCTACAGTGGGGCTCTTTCCCTCGCCTTTCCATTGGTGGACACGAGCTTCGTCGCGATTCTCAATAACGATGCCAGGCCAGACCGTGAATGGCTTTTGCGGCTTGTGGGTCACCTCCGCGAGTACCCCCACTTGGGTTGCGCCTATCCATTGGCCATTCGCACTGACGGGACCATTGATACGGCGGGCGATGTCCTTACGATTGCCGGGTTCGCCTACAAGCGCCTCCATCGTCGTGGTCGTTTGGTCAGGCCTCGGGATGGCCTGTTCGTCTCCCCTCCGGGGGTTGCCCCGGTGTACCGTACCGTGGCCGTTGCCTCGGCTGGCGGTTGGGACGGAATGCTGCACTCGCAGTGGGACGACGTGGATCTGGGTATCCGCCTGTGGAATGCAGGGTGGGATGCTGTCTTGGATACCAAGGTGCGCGTGGTGCATGAGCAGGGATCGTCTTCATCACGGCGTGCCCGGTCCCGCGAATTCCTTGCCGCACGAAATGAGGCGGTCGTCCTGCTGAAAACCATGTCGCCGTTCCTTCTCGTGCTGATGGCGCCACACCATGCTCTGTTTCTCATACTCTCGTTCTGTTCGCATCTCTTCCGGGGGACCGCGCCTGCCTTTCTGGCCGGGAAGGCCGCGGCCTTGGCAAGCCTGGGCGCCATCGCCGAGTCCCGGGGCCGTCTGCACCCGGTACGCTGGGTGCACATCCGCTCTCTGGATTGGCGGTGGCTGTCAGTCTGGTATGGCCTTTCCCGCTTTGGAGGTCGGCGGGCGCCTACTGCGTCTTGACCAGCGAGGCGGGAAGGCACATACTGAGACGTTTGGCCATTTGTGGCTTCACTCCCATTGAGACAAAATGAACCGCACCATCGTCATTGTACCTACCTACAACGAACGTGAGAACATCGAACCGCTTGCCACCATGGTCTTGGGGCAGGACGAAGCGCTCCATCTTCTCGTGGTCGACGACTCCTCGCCTGATGGAACGGCGGAAGCCGTGCGCCGGCTCCAGCGTGCCAGCGATCGCCTTCACCTCATCGTGCGCCCCGGCAAGGCCGGGCTGGGCACAGCCTACGTGCAGGCCTTTCGAACCGCTCTCGCAGACGGGTTCGACCGGGTTGTCACCATGGACGGCGATCTTTCCCATGATCCGGCACATCTTCCCGACCTACTCCGGAGACTGGAGTCCTACGACATGGTGATTGGTTCCCGTTATGTCTCCGGCGGGAAGACCTACAATTGGAGCTTTGGTCGAAGGCTTTTGAGTGCCTGCGGCAACCTCTATGCGCGCTCTGTCCTGCGTGTTCCCATCCGTGACTGCTCGGCCGGGTTCATAGGCTATCGGCGTCGTGTGCTCGAGGCCATTCCCCTGGATGGGGTCCATTCCGAGGGGTACTCCTTCCTCATGGAGATGAAGTACTGGACCCACAACCTGGGATTTACCATAGACGAGATGCCCATACTGTTCGTCGAGCGCTCGCGCGGCCGATCAAAGATCTCCCGCGCCATTCTTTTTGAGGCCCTCTGGCTCGTCTGGCGCCTTCGCCTCACCGTTCCGAGGGTCGCTGCCAGGATGAAGGGCGCGTCGTGATTTCCAGCCGACGCCCTCCTCTGACGTTCGTGTGCGCCATGGGTTTGATCTCTGGTGGGCTGATGCTCCTCGAGCTGTCGCTCACCCGGGTGTTCAGCGTCACGATGTGGTATCACTTTGCCTTTATGGCCATATCCATCGCGATGTTGGGCCTTTCGGGCGGCGCCGTGTTGGTGCATCGCCTCGGATCCCGTTGTGGTGAGAAGGCTCTGGAGCGCGCGCTCCCGATGCTCTGCGTGCTGTCTGCCGCCTTATCGATGGCCGGTGTCTCCGTTGTCCTTCGCCTCCGGTTCAGCCAGACACTCTCGATCCAGGGGGTGGCTCAGCTTGCGCTGATCTACGTGCTCACCACCATGCCCTTCGTGGTCGGCGGTGCGGTGATGGCGATCATTGTAAGGCGTTTTGCTTCGGGCATGAGTGTCTTGTACTTCGGCGATCTGGTGGGTGCGGCCGGCGCATGTTTGCTAGTGATACCGCTGTTGCGGATGCTGAACGGGCCACCCACGGTGTATGTCACGTGCACCCTGCTCTGCGCGGCGGGTCTTTTGCTCTCGGGTCGGCGTTTGCTGGTACCCGCGGTCTCTTTGGCCGTAGCCCTGGGGCTGTGGACCACCAACGACCACAGTGGGTTGCTACGGGTGGTGTGGGCAAAACAACGTCATGAGCGTGACTTGGTTCATGAGGCATGGAATTCGTACTCGCGAGTCACCGTATTCCCCACAGAGGAGGCCTGGAGCACGCAGTTCTTTGCGTGGGGCATGAGCCCGGCATACGACGGCGGAGTTCCGCGTCAGCTGGGCATGCACATTGACTCATACGCAGGCACTCCCATCACGGCTTTTGACGGCAACTGGGATGACCTCGATCACCTTGCCTATGATGTGACTGCATTCGCCTATCACCTACGGCCATACGGGAAGCACCTCATCATCGGCCCCGGGGGCGGTCGTGACATCTTGGCGGCACTCTCTCTGGGCGCGGACTCGGTGGTGGCGGTGGAGATGAACCCGGAGGTGGTCGAAGCGGTGAATGAGGTATTCGGCGAGTTCTCGGGGCGGCCTTACAGCCTCCCCCGGGTCGAGCCGATCATCGCCGAGGCCCGTTCGCACCTGCGCCGCGAGACGCGTCGATTCAACCTCATCCAAGCGTCGTTGGTTGATACATGGGCGGCCACCGCCGCCGGCGCCTACACTCTGACCGAGAATACGCTCTATACCGTGGAGGCCATGGAGGACTATCTGCGCTGTCTGCAGAGGAACGGCCTGGTGTCGATTTCCCGCTTTCTCACCGAACCGCCCGGCGAAGCTTTGCGGCTTGTGGCGGTGGCCTTGGAGGCTCTGGCCAGGATGGGAGCCCCGGACCCCGCGGCCCATGTGGCCGTGGTCGGCTGCCGCAACATTGCGACTCTCATAGTGGGCGCAGAGCCGCTGAGTGAGGAGGACCTTGGCCGGATCCGATCCTTGGCCGAGAGGTTCATGTTCCGGCTCGTTGCCATGCCCGGCGAGTGCCATCATCCGCTTTTCGCTGAGCTATCAACGAGGTTTCGAGACCCCGGCTTCTATGATGCATACGTCTTCGACGTTCGTCCGACCACCGATGACCGTCCGTTCTTCTTCAATATGGTCAAGCCCATCGACTTCCTCAAGGTGTTCAGCCTGAACGACTTGCCGACCCAGACTCACGCCAACGATGCGGTCTTCATTCTTGTGGCCGTGTTTTTCATCTCGTTTCTCATGACGGGCCTCATCGTCTTGTGGCCCCTGCGCCGGATCGCCAGAGAGGGGGGTCCCCGTGGCATGATGTTCAGCGGGTACTTTGCACTGCTCGGGCTCGCCTTCATGCTGGCTGAGGTGACCTTACTCCAGCGTTTCGTGCTCTTCCTTGGTCATCCAGTCTACTCGCTCTCCGTGGTGCTGCTGTCCCTCTTGCTCTTCGGCAGTGCGGGGAGCTTTGCGACTGCCCGGATACGGCCTGGGAGGGAACACCGCTGGGTAGCGCCTATCGGGCTTGGTTTGTGCGGGATGCTGTTTCTGGCACGAGTGGGCCTGGACTACCCGCTTACCCAATGGCTAGGACTGGGCAAAGCATCTCGCATTCTCCTCACGTTCTTGCTTCTGTTTCCCTTGGGCTTCTGCATGGGAACGATGTTGCCGCTGGGTATGCGTCGGGCATCGGCCTGGCGGGCGGATTCGACACCCTGGCTGTGGGGCGTGAATGGGGCGGCATCGGTACTTGGCTCAGTTACGGCTTTTGTGCTGGCAATGAACCTTGGATTCCGCTCAACTCTCATGGTGGCGGCAGTCTGCTACGGTGCAGCCGCGCTTATGCTCCCTCTGGCAGCCCGAGGCCAGGCCTTGCCTGAACGTCCCCGAGGTCGTAACATCTCTCTGTTTCCTGATTCCGAGGAGCACGACAGACCGGCTTGACAGGCGAGACCATGACTGAGATGCCCACTGTGCCACGGAATGATGAGCAAGGCTTTGCCCCGCTGCGGGATCCGCCGGAGGTCGAGAGCCCTTTCGTCGCGGATGGCGGTCTTAGCGCGGCCGAAGAGGAGGCGATCCGCCAACGGGCCCGCGCGCGTTTGCGGGCGCAAGAAGAGGCGGATCGTGCGCGGGAGCGGGCGCGCCAGGAAGAACGATTGCTCCGATTGGAGGCCGAGCGGCTTCGCTGGCAGATAGTGGAAGACGAGACGGAGCGATTCCACCGTGAGCGCGGCAGGGTTCGCTACGTGTCATCCGGTGGTCAGGTCTTGTGGCTTTCGCCTGACGATATCAGCACGAGGCGCGCTCATCGGGTCCGCGGCAGACGCAAGGGCCGTTCCCATCGCACCAGGCGAACCGGTTCCGTCATCGCCATCACTCTGAGGGTTGCGGGCGTATCTCTCGCCATCGCCTTCGGGCTCATACTCGTGCTTGGCGCGGCGATCTATATTGTGGAGTATGCCTGAGTTGTCCACCATGGGTGATGGTGTTCCGCGCGATGCCCTGCAGGATCCGCTCAGCAGGGCACAGGACGAACGCGTGGGTGCGGTGACGGTGCCCCAAGGCAGCCGGCGGGAGCGCCGTTTCCGGGCCTTCGTCGTACCCTCGCTCCTGATGCTTCACGCCGTCACCGTCATGACGGCGATGGTCTCCTCCTACTGGCTTCGTTTTCATGTCGCGCCGGCGTTGGGCCTCCTGGCACACATTCATCCGCCCGGCATTGGACTCTACTTGCCGGGGTTTGTCGGCGGTGCGGCGATTGTGGTCGCAGTGCTCTCGTATCTAGGTTGCTACGGAAGTAGAAGACGCCTGGTGCGGGACGGTGATTACACCATGGCTCTGAAGGCCTGTACTATCGGTACGGTTCTCCAACTCGCTCTCTCGTATTTCACCAAGTCCACCTACTTCTCGAGACTTATCTTCCTAATGTCGTGGGTCAACGGGGCTGTGCTCTTCTACCTGGTGCTCATGATTCTCGCCCGAGTCCAGCGTCTCCTTGTCCGCCGCGGCCTCGCTCGGTCGCGGTTCTTGATTGTCGGAGACGGGGAGAGTGCCCGGGCTCTGCGGAGACGACTCCAGGTGGACGCTGATCTGGGCAAGGAGTTCGTAGGCTTCATATCCTCGCATTCGTTGAATCAGCCCCGGATTCACGCGCCAGAGGTAGTGGGCTCGGTGGACGATGTCGGTGCGGCCATAGGTCAGTTCAATGTTGACCATGTCTACATCACCTCCCGTGACCTTAGTCATGCGGCCATTCTGCGAATACTAGACGACTGTAGCACGCATCACGCCCAGGTGGATATGCTGTCCGATCTCTACGAAATTCTTCATGGGGGCGCGACGGTACAGCAGGTTGCCGGGTTCCCCATGGTGAGCCTACGCCAGGTGGCCTTGCGGCAGCGGCAGGAGACGATCAAGCGATGGATGGACGTGATGGTGGCACTGGCGCTTATGGTTTTCGCGGTACCTCTGGCCTGCGTGATCGCCGCCGCCATCCGTCTCGACTCGCCTGGTCCCGTATTCTACTCTCAGGTTCGGATAGGCAAGGGGGGAAGACGGTTTCGCATGTACAAGTTCCGCTCCATGGCCCTGGACGCAGACGAGCGCCTGGATCAAGTGAAGCGGCTGAACGAAGCGGCCGGTCCGCTCTTCAAGATCCGCGAAGACCCTCGGGTGACCCGAATTGGACGTCTGCTTCGACGCACCAGCCTCGACGAGCTTCCGCAGATCTTCAATGTGCTCAATGGTGATATGAGTCTTGTCGGTCCCCGGCCTCCATTGCCTTCAGAAGTCGAATCGTACGCCGACTGGCATCATCGGAGGCTGACAGTCAGGCAGGGTATGACCGGGTTATGGCAAGTCAGCGGCAGAAGCCTGCTGGCCTTCGATGAGATGGTCAACCTCGACATATACTATATCGAGAATTGGTCAATCTGGCTCGATCTTCTCATCTTGCTGCGAACTATCCCCATCGTGCTGCAGGCCCGGGGCGCCTACTGAAGTCCTCCTCCCGAACCCCGAACCCTGCCGCCTTTTGGGTTGCCACAAGGTCATGGTCTCGTCATCGAACCGTGCGGAGTGGCCGATGGCGTCTTGCACCGCCGCGCTTGGCGTCGCGAGACGCATGACGTGAGAAGGTAACGGGCTGTTGGTGTGCCTTCGTTTGCTTCAGACCGCGATGGTCTCCCAATGAAGGCTGCCAAAGCCAAGGGAGGCAGCATGAATGATGTGGGGCACATCGCTGCCCTTGAGCGCCCGGCCATCCCAACGAGCCAGCGTGCACGCGTAGGAGTCAATGGCTACAGGGTCCTCGGCAGCGGCGACGATTCCCGGCTGGACGATGATGCCCGGCCCCTGGGGACCACGGGAGGTCAAAACCGTGGTGGCGTCGAGCACAGTGATGTCCGGCTTGACCACGTGGAATAGCTCTGCGATAGCTTTCTGAAGATCCGCCTCACGGTGAAACACTTGACGGTCCTGCACACACCCCATCAGGTTCTTGGCTCCGAATGATACCGCCGTGGCGGAGTGGGCTTTCGCCTTCGGCACATTGATGACACAGGTCGCCCTAAGGAGTTCCCTCGCTCGTTCCACCCGAGCCAATTGGCTCCCCACGGGTAGAGAAAGGGGCACGAAGTCCCTTGGCCGTGTCGGCACAACGAGGCGGGTATTGAGCAGATCCTTGAGGGCTTCTACGGCGCCTGTTCGCTCAATGCAGCGCGTCGCCTCACCCAAAGGGTTGTCCAGCACCACCACTGAGGAGGCGCCCTTGTCCACGCAATACCGCGCCACTGCAGTCAGCACATCCGGGCTGGTGGTCGTCGCCCAGGCCGGCGGATTTGGCCACGAAATATTCGGTTTGATCACTACCCGTGCCCCTTCTCGTATGAGCCTGCGTGCAGCAGGTATGGCATCAAGAAGACGAGGCACTCCTTCCGACGGTGCCGCGCCAGATGTCCACACGGGCGACTGCAACAGCTCCTCGCTTTGGAGCAAGTGCGGTGCGACCAGGGCGCCGGCCATGGCACCGAGAAAGCTGCGGCGATTTGTCTGTCTCAGTGTCAGCCTCCGTAGATGGTGAGGCTCACGTTCTCGGCGAACTGCACGACCGTCTGACGGGCGAGATCCGGTGCCACCTGCCGGTTGTCCAACGTGGCCTGCACGTAGAACCTGTCGTGCCAGAAATCGAGCACCACAGTGTCAAGACCAGTGGCTTCGTCGATCCGAGCTTCGTTGGCCGCGCCTATGAGGATCTCTTGCGCGAAGGGCAGGCGGTCGGCCCTTCGGTCAAAGATGCTCTTGGCATTAGAGGATGACCCCTGGTCTGCGATAAACAACTCCAGGGTCGACGTGGTGGTGGAAAGCGTTCCTCGGTAGTGATGGAGTACGCCCGACACAAAACCCCTCTCGGTAAACTCGGCCGCACCGCCGTCAATCAAATCGTACAGCGTAGCCCCGTCGGTGGCCTCGGCAGGTATCCCGTCCCATTGCCAGCCGGATATCTCGCCATCTGCGGGAAGAAGGTCTATCGGCTCCAGCAGTGACGAGCCCCCATTCTCATCACAGCACACGGCTACTGCCACGACGCACAACAGAAAAGTCCTCAGGTCGCGCATGAGATGACTCCTTTCTTTCGACCCAATGTGGATCGCATTCCCAGGGGCGTCAAGCCGGGATTCGGTTGACTGAGCCTCCCTCCACAGGGACATTGGCAGCGTCGAGGATCATATTGATCCTCCAACGCCGGGATCGATCCCGGGCGGAGGTATTCCGAATGCCCAGAGCTTCTGCACTGGAGCCGGCATCAAGCCAGTCACCGGACGCACAGTCCCAGGTCTCCGGGTGGGCGGAGCACCGGCACACGGTGGCCGAGATTCTGTCGGCATTGACCCAACCCGAAACCTATGCACTTTCGCGGAACCTGTACCTCCTGGTGGGTTTGCTGTGGGGATTGGCCGTCACCTCGGCGGCGTGGCTGCTGGCCGCGAGCCACCAGGGCTTCGGCGCGTCACCCCGAGGTGTGTACCACATGGTGGGGAGCCAACCTACGGCGCTGCTCATGCTGGTGTTTCCGGTGGCGTTCACTGTGTTTCTGGGAGCTTTGGGCTATCTGAAGCATCGTCGTGACCGGTACATAGCGGCATTGCTCCAGGAGCTGAACGTCAACGTGCAGCGTCTGGCCTCGGCGAATGAGGAACTGCGGGAGTTGGACCGCCTGAAGGAGGAGTTCACCAGCAATATCACCCACGAGCTCAGGACACCCCTAGTGACAATCAAGGGATACACAGAACTCCTGCTTGGCGGAGATCTGGGCGCTCTGGACGAAACGCAACAGCGTTCGCTCAGGGTGATAGCCAAGAATGTCGCCCGTCTCATCGAGCTGATCGATCAGATTCTTCTGTTCCGTCAGCATGGCGCCACACCGCTACCCAGACAGCTTCGACCTTTCTCTCTTGGCGACCTGCTCAACGAGGTGGGCGAGAACTTCCGGCCTCAGATCATGGAGAAGAGATTGGACTTTCGCGTGCAGTTACCAGATCAACCTGTCACGGTCGTCGCCGATCGCTCCAGGATCGAGCGGGTGTTCACGAATCTGTTGTCGAATGCCACGAAGTTCACTCCGAGAGAGGGGATGGTGGTTATAGCGGTGACGTCCCCACGGAATGGGCGAGTCGGCGTATCGGTGGTAGACAATGGTTGCGGGATACCCAAGGACGCGCAGAAGTATATCTTTGACCGCTACCGCCAGGCAAATGGATCCGTCCGCAGAAGGTTTGGAGGAACTGGGCTCGGCCTGGCCATCGTCAAGCGAATCCTCCAGGCCCATGGCGTGGACATACGCGTTGAGAGTGACGTAGGCAAAGGGTCAACGTTCACCTTCGAGCTTCCCGTTCTGAGGTCCTCCAAGGGGCGGCACTGACGAGGCGCCCCGGAGGGGGTTCGTATGCAGGCAATCATCCGCAATTCACAAAGGAGAATCTCAACATGAGCCCCATGAACGCATCAGTCACACCGACGATTCTGGCCATTGATGATGAAGAGGACATACTCGGCTTCCTGACTACTCTGTTCGGGACCAGAGGTTTCCGGGTGCTCACCGCTCTTGACGGAGAGCGTGGCTTCGAGTTGGCGCAGCGCGAGCATCCCAGCGTCGTGCTGTTGGACATAATGATGCCCGAGGTTGACGGCCATGAAGTCTGCAGGCGGCTCAAGGCCGATCCCGTCACTTCGCGCATCCCCGTGCTTATGCTGACCGCGATGAATCGGATCAAGGACATCGCTCAAGCGATAGATGAAGGTGCGGATGGTTTCATGGCCAAGCCATTCGAGAATCGGAGCCTCGTTGAGGTCGTGAGCCTGATGGTGACTCCAGGCGGCCAACTCCCAGAGTTCTACATTGCGAAGAAGCCTGGTGCAGTCCCGCTTCGGAGGATCGAGGATGTCGAGAAGGGGCATCTTGTGGTCTGGCTCAACGTCACTGAGGCGGGCCCCGACTCCATCCTGGATGATGGCTCGATTCTGGAAGGTGCCTACTTGCTTACCATCTTCACCGAGGCCAGCGATCCCCGGCAGACGAGCACGACAGCTCTGCTGGAGGTGGCAACCCCCGAGGCGCTGGGGGATGTGGTCAACCGCCTTGCCGCGCGGGGGGGCCAGGTGGTCAGTGCTCGCGTTTTTCGCGACATCCTGGAAGTCCCCTTCTCAGCGCTGCCCCGGTCTGAACACAACGAGTAGGATGCCATGCAATGGCGGCGGCACACGAGAGCGGAGACGAGAGACCTCAGGCAGCTTCGACCGCGGGATCCTCCGGCCTTCGATGGCGGTGAGTTCATCGCCGTAGACGGGCCGCACTGCGGTCTCAGGGCGCGACTGGGCAACGGTGCCACCAGCCTCGGGAGGAGCGATGACAACGGGATTGCCCTCACTCTGGATGCCGGCGTGTCCCGACGTCATGCGTTGGTGGAATGGGTCGGGCAGCGTCTCTATCTTCGCGATTTGAGCTCCACCAACGGCACCCGGGTCAACGGTGTTCTGGTGCAGGGGAAAGTTGGTCTCTCCCATCTGGACGTCGTGTCGCTGGGGGGAACCTCATTACAGATCGTATTCGATGATCCCGGCGTGGTGCCTGTGTACGAGCTGCCCGATTCCGACGAAACCCCGACCGAGCCTCCCGTGTAGCTTAGGTCAGCACGCGTAACCGGGTCGTAACGCCCCATTCTCCTCCACTTTTGGTGAGGCCGCTCCGCGCCATGAATCATTGGCGGATACTACATCTGTTCATAGCCCTTTGTGGCGTTGCGTCTCCCCGCGGGGCAGCCGTCGGCGTGGGGACGCTGTGGCTGGGATCACCTGCCGGGCCTGCCCACCTGGCCTCGCCGCACCCGCCGCATCTTGTTCTCGGTGCCGATTCCTTGGCCTTGCTTCGTATGGATAAGGCCGTATGGAAGAAGTATGCGACTGCTCTTGAGTTGCCATGGCTGGATGCAGAGGCACCCACGCTCTTTCGCCTGAATTCCGACCAACTCTCCTCCCATGCCACGGCAATGGCCCGCAGGGATGTCAGTCGCCTGTGGCACGAGGCGGTTGTGCGCAAGAAGACCGCTTCCGAGAGAGAAGGGGGTGGTTTGCTCAAGGATATCGAGTTGCCCGTGAAGCTGCCAGGCCTTCTTGGGCATGTGGTGTCGGGCAAGGCGGGGTTGAGGGTTTCGGGGCGGCAGAGGCTTGAGCTTGGCGGCAGATCTTCCTACCAGGTGGGAGGGCTTGCCGATCCAAATCGGAGCAATTCGAAATTCCCCCAGCTTCACATGGAGCAGCAGTTGCGGGTGAGCCTCAAGGGGAATGTGGGCGACAAGATCAGTGTGCTTGTGGATCACGACAGTGGCCAGCGATCCAGCGACAAGAACAAGATCCGGATACGATACGAGGGTACCGAAGACGAGATCCTCCGTGAGGTCGAGGCGGGCAACACAAGCCTGTCTCTCGGCAGCGGGCCGGAATTCATTACCCCCAGCTTCAGCCACCAGGGACTCTTCGGCATTCGGGCCGGAGGCCAGGTGGGGCCTGCGACGCTCACAGTCATTGCCTCCAAGGAGGAGAGCCAGAAGCAGACCACCAGCTTCACCGGCCAAGCCAAGCTCGATACGATCCAGATAAACGACACGCAATACGTCCATAATCAGTTCTACTCCGTCATGATGATGCCGGGCGCCTCGTCTCTTGTGATCGACCCCACCGACAGCGTGACCAGTATTACGGTGTACCTCGACAACCAGGTCGACAATGCGGAGCGCATTCAATCCGGCACGAAGGCTATATGCTATCTGGACCCGCGGGCTCCCTCCGAAGAAGAGACGTATCGCGGCGTTTTCACTGTGCTGCGGGAGGCTGGCGACTACGATTTTTCCTCGTCCACGGGCATCCTCGAATTGAAGCAGCCGCTGATGGAGAACAGCGTGCTCGCCGTGGCGTACACCAGCCGGAATCAGGGCGTGGTAGGGGGAGCTGCTATTGGGGATTCGGTGAGCCTGAAGTTGGTGAAACCGCCCAACATGAATCCCGAGTCGAAGACGTGGGCCTATGAGTTGCGCAATGTGTACTACCTGGGCTCCCGATCCATTGACACCAGCAAGTTCAGACTCACCATCAAGCGGCGGGTAGCTTCGGGAACAGATCTGGAGATCTACAACGGGAACACCTACCTGAATCTTCTGGGTCTAGACAACGACCGAAACGGCATGGTTGATCTCGACCGATCCGTTTTGGATCCTGATCGTGGCATTCTGGTGTTTCCCAATCCCGAACCGTTCAATCAGCCAGCCGTGCTGGACACGGTGAATCCCACGATTTACCGCGAGCAGTACAGCAGACTCAAGCCCGAACACAACCTCTACTACCTCGAAGCCAGCTATGAACTGCTGCAGTCGACGTATGCGCTCAGCCCTTTCATGATCGAGAATTCCGCGGTCGTCAGGGTTAACGGGCGGACCATGGTTCGCGGGCAGGATTATGACATCGAGTTCTTCGAGTTGCGCTTCCGGGCGGGAGTCATCACCGGACCGGACGACAATGTTGTCATTTCGTACGAGGTGAAGCCCCTGTTCGCCTCGGGCCAGAAGACGCTGGTGGGTGCCCGCTTCGAACTCCCGACCTCCCGGGTCACCAAGGTGGGCGCCACCTGGATGTACCAGAGCGAGGGCGGACCGCGCACGACTCTGCTGCCCAGGTTCGGCGAGGAGCCGAGGCGTTCGATGGTGGCCGGGTTGGATGGGCGTGTGGAGTTCAAGCCGCAGTGGCTGACAGATGCGGCCAACTTCCTGCCCTTCGTGGCGACAGATGCTCCGTCGACTATTACGCTCAGTGCCGAACTGGCCTACAGCATGCCCAACCCCAATATCCGGGGGGGCGCCACGGTGGACGATATGGAGGGCAATCGCGAGGCTACCCCCCTGCCATTGGCATTTCGCCGGTGGTCTCTGGGCAGCCTGCCCTTCGGAGTCAACGCCGCAGGGCAGGATACACTGTTCTACTGGCACAATTTCGGCTATAGCGATCCATCCAAGCTGTCCAAGGGCGACATCTATCCCGACAGCGTGCTCACCGACGATCGGGAGCGGGATGAGCTGGTGGAGGTCTTGAACCTGCGGGTTCACCCCTCGGCTGATGCTCCCGGTGGGACATGGGCGGCCATCCAGACTCTGGTACAAGCGGGAGGTGCGGATTTGACCGAGCGGGAGTACCTTGAGGTCTTGGTCCGGGGCGACACGGGGAGGCTGCACATCGATCTCGGGGCGGTCTCCGAGGACCAGGCCAGGAAGGGGACTGGAGGCAACGGGGTATTGGACACCGAGGATCAGAATCCCCGAGACGGAGAGTTCTTTGCTCTCGAGGAGGACACCGGATTCGATGGCCTGCGCAATGCCGATGAACCCGGGGAGGGGCATGACCCCGCAGGAGACGATTACGCCTACGATTCGGCGCGTCCTCAGGACTACACCAAGGTCAACGGGGAAGAAGGCAACGATGTGTGGGACACCGAGGACCTCAATAGGAACGGCCAGATAGACGTGCGAGAGGCCTTCTTCTCATTCGATCTTCCCCTGGATTCCTACAGCGAACTCATCGAGGCAGAGTACCAGAACGGGTGGCGCTTGTTCCGGATTCCGCTGGGAAGCGACCAGGTGGCAAAGGTCGGCAATGCCACGTGGTCCAGTGTGGAGTACTGCCGGGTCTGGGCGGAAGGCCTCGGCCAGGAAGACGAGTCATGGATCCAGATCGCGAATCTGGAGGTCGTGGGGAGTACATGGCGGTCCACCGGCGTCGAAGCGCCGGACGGGCGGATCGACGATTCGGAGGTATTCCGGGTCAAGACCAGGAACAACAAAGACGATGCTCTGTATGTGCCGCCCTTTGACCCGGGCGAAGACGAGCGAACTGGGTATGTGCGGCGGGAGCAGTCGCTGGTGCTTTCGTTCGAGAGTATCGCCCCGGGGCATTGGGGCAGCGCATATCAGTCATTCTACCGCGACCAAGACTACTCGGGCTATCGCGGCATCGCAGTCTGGATTCGACCCCATGAGGTTCGGGATCAGGCGGGTATGGTACTGGATCCCTTGGTCTGGCTGCGGCTGGGCGCCAATGAGACCGACTACTACGAGATTCGGCTGCGGGCCGAGGCGGATCAATGGCGCAAGGTCGAGATTGACATGGATCAGCTCACCCGGACGAAGGTCGATGGCGTCATCGAAACGCCCGAGGGCTATCTGCTCAGAGTAGTGGGGGCTCCCTCGATTACTCGCATTCGTCGGGGTGTAGTGGGGGTTGAGAACCCGTCAGGACGGCAGATGACAGGTGAGGTCTGGATCGATGAGCTCCATTTGGTCAGGGTCAAACGCGAGCAAGGAGCTGCGAGGCGGACCTCTGCCAAGGTGCAGATCGCCAATTTGGCTACCGTGGATGTGGACTACCGCAATCTGGACGCGACCTTCACCCGCCTGGACCAGCGGGGAAGCACGGGCGCGACCAGCAGCAGTACCACGGGCCAGGTTTCCGGCACTCTCTCGTTGGACCAGTTCTTTCCTGCCCGCTGGGGGATCCGGCTCCCTGTCGCGGCATCGCAATCCTCCCGTCGCTCAACGCCTCGATTGGCCACGGGAAGCGACGTGACGCTCACCAGCGACGAGCGGCGACGGGAGCGGACCGTTGATCAGAGCCGGAGGATCAGCATGAATCTGAGCAAGGCGAATCCCTCCAGGCATGCCATCATGCGGGCCACGCTGGACAAGATCCGAGTCTCCGCCTCGTCCAGCAGGACGAACAATGCCGGCCCTGCCCGGGCCGACAGCAGCACCTCACATCGATTCTCCGTGGATTGGGGGTGGACAGCTTCTGCGAAGCAGCCGTTGCGGATTCCCTTGCTGGGGCTTGGGATCAACTACCTGCCCACGTCGGTGTCTCTTGGAGTGACCGGACAACAGACCGACCCCCGCGTGTGGGTCGTCAGCGGGGATTCACTGGTCTCTTCGCCCACGCGCTTCAGCCGCGATGTGGGCGAGAAGGCATCGGTGGGCTTTCAGCCGGTGAGGGCACTGGATGCGACCTACTCCTTCAACGCTACGCGCGATTTAACCTACATGTCGTCTAGCAGGGGAGAGCATCTGCTGGACGAGCAGCTACGGTACACTGACCGGGTGCTGCCCTTTTGGCGAATCCTGGAGGCGCGCGAGACCAGGAGAAACCAACAATTGGGCCTTCGGCTGACCCAGCGGATCGCGGCATGGCTTGACCCGAGCCTGACCTACGATGCGACATACAGCGAGAACCATGATCCCGGGCTCGCCGCGGCGCAGCCAGATTCCCAGGATGTGCGGGACGCGTCCACCAACACCAGCGCCAAGGCTCGGGCTACCTTCTCGCCTTCCCAGTTTCTCTCGTGGGTTTCCCGGATGCTGGGCAAGACGAAGTGGATGGAGGATGTCGCACGCATCGGCGGGAAACTGCAGGCTATCCAGGGCAGCGTCGGTACCACCGTCTCGTCCAGCTACCGTGAACTCACCGAAAGACCCCCGCTGGGATACCAGTTTGGAGTGTGGCAGTCGCTGGAGGGGTCCGTACCTCATGACCTTTCCCGGCGGAACTCGTGGGATCTCAGCGGCGGAATCCAGATTCTGAAGGACCTGCGCGCCACTGCACGAACAAGCTCCGAACGCACCCGGCGGGCATACAGCGGTGCCGAGACCGGGACGACCAGTTCCACGTTCCCGGATGTTGACGTCAGCTGGACGGGTCTCCACACAGTGGGCCCGCTCAAGGGAAGGGTGGCCAGCTCCACCGTTCGGTCAGCCCTGCGGATCACCACCGGCACCAGCGGCAAGTATGAGGGTGGAATCTTCAGTAAAGACGCAACTACCCGCCGGGAGGACTACTCGCCGCTTCTGAGCGTGAGCCTGACCCTCAAGAACCGGCTGACCTTCACGCTGGGAGATACGTATTCCAAGGATGAACGCGTGGATCTGCTACAGGCCATTCCCTCCACACGCACCTCTACGTCTCACCGCAGCAATGCCGCGGTGCAGTACGCCTTCAGCGCACCCCAGGGTTTGACCCTGCCCGTAGTGGGACAAATGAAGTTCAATTCGGATCTTAGATTGTCACTGGATATATCGCGGGATCGCCGTCTGGACAGAATAGGGGGGGCAGCACCCACCACCGACACGTCGACCTGGTCGGTGCGCCCAGGGGCCTCCTATGATTTCGGGGTGGTGGACTCCGGCGTGGAGATCGAAGTCGGCCAGACGAGCAACAGCAAACTCAACCAGACGAGGCGTGAGATTGGGCTGAGAGTATGGGTGAACTTTCCTTTCTGAGCAGACCCCTCGTGGGCTGTTTCTTCGCGGTATTGCCGGTTTTCTCAGGGATGACGCCCGCCGCAGCGCAGCCGGCGTCCGTCTCGTTCGCCGGGTTGGACAGCCTGCGCATCTGGCCAGGGCAAGACATTACGATCAGCGTTGAAGTCGGCGGCGCGTCCGAGGGAACCTGCACCGTCTCCAATCTTTCCAGCGGCGATTCGGTTACTCGCGGCTTCAGTACGGCCGATTCGGTGGCGCTCATCGTATTGCCGTTTGGTCCAGGATGGACGGTGGGATCGGGTGTGTCTGCAGATACGCTGCTGCAGGCTTCGTACGGACACTTGATCGCGGCCTCCGTGGAAGGGGTCTCCGATACTGCCAGAATCGGTATCGAGGCCGCTCGAATCGTCGTGGCGCCGGAGGATGCGGCAGTGGGTGCCGTACTCACGATTTCTCTGGAGGATCGTGATCAGGATCTGGATACGACGCTGCCCGACACGATCAGTGTCACGTGGTCGAGCCTGCTGGCCCAGCGGGAAGGGCAGATCATTCTCGAGGAGTCAGGCCCGAGCACAGGCGTGTTCTCGGCATCCGTGTCTGTGGCATGTGTTCTCGACGAAGATCCTCCCGGTGATGCAGTACTAGTGATTGACGCCGACACTCTATCATTCATGTTCCGGGACTCCCTGGCGGCGTGGGTTGGATGGGATCCTCCCTACGGCCTCGACATCGCCCGTTTCCAGCCAGTGACGACCCGCACGGCCACGCTGTCCGTGATTCATCCTGACTACGGAGATGTCGTCTTCTTGCCTTTGGACGGCGATTCCCTTGAGGTGTGCGTGGCCGAGCCTGACCTCGCCGGAGTGGGCGAGCTCGACGCCCGGGCGTTCATCCGCACCCCAGAGGGGATCATGGCGGACTCTACGCAGCTGGAGCTAGTCGAGACCTCAGATGGTACGTTTTCCGGCAGTGTCTTGCTTGGCGCCATAGGTGGGGGTCTTGACGCCCTGAGCGGCGATTCACTCCTCGTTACCTACCTTGATCGGGCCAATGATCTGGGGCTGTCCGGGGCCGAAACCGTGTCGGCTCTGGTTGGCGCCGTGGTCGTATCCGGGGCCATTCTGGACACGCTGTGGCTTCCCGGTGTGCCCCTGGTATTGGCCGACACGGTCACGGTGGAATCCGGTCATCATCTGCGGGTCGCACCAGGCTGCATCGTCGGCGCACTGCCGAACCGATCTGTTGTCTGGCACGTGGACGGGACGCTGGAGTTGGGGGAAGCAGAGGAGGACTCCGTGTGGGTGAAAAGCGCGGCCCGGGAACGCAGACGCGGCGACTGGCTTGGGTTTGCGATTGCGGGAACTCTGGAGGCCCGCGTCGCATCCATTGCGGATGCCGTGACCGGCACTGCCGTAATGCCGGGGGCATCGGTTGACCTGGAGGGCGTGAGGTTCAGCAACTGCGGCCTTGCATCGGGGGGTGAGCTGGCCGTGTGGAAGCAGGCCAGGAGGGGCGATCAGGATATCGCGCATTTCGCACGTCAGGCACGGTCGGTACCCGGCGCGATTTCGGCTACAGATGCGCATGTCGAAGTCAGGCAGGGGGTGATTGAGGAGAATGGTGGATTCGGCGTGTTCACTGATGGAGGTGACTGCGCACTGTCGAATTCCACAATCAGGGCCAATGCAATGGATGGTCTTCTGGCCATCGGGGGGACTTGCCGGGTGGATAGTGGGCGTATCACCGGCAACGGAGAAGGCGGCATCTACGTCGTCCAGGGCGATCTCGCCATGATGAACGCATCCGCCTCCTGGAATGATCTTCAGGGAGTCTATGCCGTGGGCGGAATCATGGAGTTGTCTGGCGCGGAGCTGCTTGGGAATAGGGGGGGCGGCCTGATGGTGCGCGATGCCAATCAGTCCATGGTGGTTGCCACCTTGATCTCGAAGAACCATGGATCTGGCATCGACGAGGCGTGGGACTGTCGCCTCGGCATGGAGTCCAGCACGGTAGCGGGCAATGGGGGGGACGGACTGGCGGTGAACTACCACAGCGGATTCACCATCTCGGCATCAACGCTGGCCTTTAATAGGCGGTACTCGGTCAATGTCGGCCCGTGGTGCACAGTTAGTGACACTCTCGACGCCCGCCAGTGCTGGTGGGGCGTCGCCATACCCCCGTTGGACAGCACAGGGGTGAACAACGGGCTCATCTATGACGGGGTGGATAGCCCAGGACGGGCCGTCGTTGACTTTTCTTCCTGGCGTACCACGCCACCGCCCCCCCCCGCGCCCGGCGAATTGGTTCCAGCCGGCGGTGAAGTGCTCACCTTCGTCGGGGGTGGCGGAGGGCCAGGCGACACCTTGGCGCTCGAGCTCTCGCCGTCTGGTGAAGCTCCGGCGCGATATGCCGCAGTCGCCGTCGCAAGCAGCCTCGACACTCTGGTATGCCTTCTCCTATCGACCGAATCAGTCGGCGGCGGCCCTCTTCGAGGACAGATCGTCCTGAGTGCGACGGCGGACCTGACCGCACCGGACCAGTTGGCTGCGGCCACTGCCGACCAGATTCGCGCCTGGTGGGTTGCTGATTCGACAGTCACTGCAGATCTGACCCTGCCCGCCGTGCACCCTGAAGAGATACCATCCGATATGCGACTGGAGGTCTACCCTAATCCTTTCTCGACCTCTCTGGAGCTTGCCTGGCGCGCCCCCTCGCCGGGCGTGGAGGTAGCCGTTCTTGACATGGCCGGCCGCCGACTCTGGCATCGGCGGAATCTTGAGTCAATCGGTAGGATAACCCTGGGCGGTGAGTGCACTCGCCCCTGGCCGCAGGGCGTCTATGTCGTGGTGGTGCGAAACGTCGACCGTCGGCAGTGTGCGCGGGTCATCCTCATTCGAGGGTAGGGGAAAGAACTGGCGCGGCGTGCGGGCATTCGTGAGGTGAGTGCGCTGCAAGTGTTCACGAGGCGCGAGCGGACAGTGCTCTGGGCGATGGCAGTCGTGATTGTCGTTCTTTCGGTGGTCAGATTGCTTCACGACGCCCGTTTGTTGGGCATGTTCCAAAGGGGGGAGATCCTCCGTACGATCGAGGGCGAACCTCGCCATGACAGGACGCATATTCCCTAGTTGACAGGCCTTGTCCCACGGTGCATCTTCGTGGTTTGTCATTCGACCCTGCTCACGCGATGTTTGGATCCATTGAAAGGAGAGCGCGATGATGGTGAAGAGGAACGGTGGTATCTCTCTCATTGATGTTATGATCGTGCTCGCGGTGATAGCCGTGATAGCCGTGTTGCTTGTGCCCAAGTACAATGAGAAGAAAGCACGGGAACTCAGAGCCGAGATGATCACGGAAGCTCGGGAAGCCATGCTCGAGGCAAAGCTCGCCCAAGAACTCCATTTTGAGCGGCATGGCCGGTTCACCGACGATCTCAATGAGCTGGCTGTCTTCAACCCCGCATTGCGTGATCTGAGGTGTCCTTTCGACAAGGCACCGTACGCCATCGCCTACGACTCCACACGGTTTGCGATCTCCTGTTCCGTGCCGGATCCAGGCGCCATCGAGGGCGGCGTTCCATCGTGGCTGGCGGAGCCGGGCGCCGAGGGACTCCGCGCCTCATTGATCATGCGATCCAGGGATCGCATGGCGAAGGTGGCCGCCGCGCTGGATTCATTCAAGGCAATCACCGGATCGTATACCGCCGATCTGGATACTCTGGAATCCCAGACGCCGGGTGTTAAGAACCTCTTGTGCCCCCTCATGATGAAGCGGTTCTCCATTATCCTGTCTGACTCGCTTGGATACGAAGTGACATCCCATCTGGACGAGGTTGGACGGATCGTGGATGGCACGCCGGATTACCCACCCCTACCGACCCCCAAGACCTGACGGCCGGGGGAGTCCATCGCCGGGGGGTCTGTCTGGAGAGGATTGCCTCGCATCCGGCTCACGGCCCTGGCTTTGTGTCTGGTGGCTAAGGTAGTGTGATCCTTGTGCTTCACGGCTAGTCTCACGCTGCCCGTGTTCGCGCTAGGAGCGTGCATCGGCAGTTTTCTGAACGTGGTGGTCTACCGGTTGCCGCGGGGCGAGTCAGTGGCATGGCCGGGTTCGCGATGCCCCTGGTGCACGGCGCCGCTGGCGGCGTTGGACAACATACCGCTCTTCAGCTTCCTGCTGCTTTCCGCCCGGTGCAGGTACTGTGGCGCGCCCATAGCCTTGCGCTACCCGGTGGTGGAAGGCATTGGCGGTCTGCTGGCAGTGTGTACATGTATCCTGTGGGGTTTTACACCATCAGGCCTCATGTGGGCGGTGTTTCTTGCCACTTTGGTGGCGGTGGCGCTGATCGACCTCGACACTTTCGTGATTCCAGATTCTCTGTGCCTCCTTCTTGTTGGCTGCGGGCTCGTGCTGGCCCATGTGTCTCCCGATGAGGGATCATTGTCTTCTCGGCTTCTCGCGGGGGCGCTGAGTGCGGGGGGTGTGTGGGCGTTGAGTGTGATGACTCGTGGAGGCATGGGCATGGGCGATGCGAAGCTCCTTGGCGCCATGGGAATCGCACTGGGGCCGCGCGGAGTGGCGTTCGCATTCGGTCTCGCCGTGCTGTTGGGGGCCATCTCAGGTGTATGGCTGCTGGCTCTCAAACGTAAGCGGAGCGGAGATCCCGTTCCGTTTGGGCCATTTCTCGTCCTGGGCGCACTGGTGGCTGCACTGGGCGGGAACCAGATAGCTGAATGGTATTCGAGGGCACTCCTCGGTATCTTGGATTGATGCCGTGCGTATCGGAAGGCAGCTTGACGGATGCGCAAGGTCGAGTTACTCTATGACTAACGAGCCAAACCGTGTATAGACGCCCCTGCCGGGAGTGATCAATGCCTGGGAAACAGCCGAATGCCTTTGTTGATATTCTGGTTGCCGAAGGCCTGCTTTCCAAGAAGCGAGCCCGGGACATCATCAAGTCTTCCTCACGGGTGGGGAAGTCATCCATCGAACTAGCGATCGAGGAAGGCGCCGTTGCCCTTGATGCCGTGGATCGGGTTGCAGAGAACATGGGTCTTAGCTGCCCTGATCTTGATACCTCGATGGTTGACTGGCTCGCAGTGAATCGGGTCACTCTGGCCGAGGCCCAGAGGATTCCTATGGCGCCGCTGGTGGGCGACGGGAAAGAGCTGCGAGTCGCTGTCGTCGACCCATTCGATGCGGACCTTGTCGGTCTGCTCCGGGATCAGTTTGGCTGTCCCGTAACCCTCATGTTTGCACATCCCGCCCGAATCCGGGCCGTTCTTGCACAAGGCCCTCCCGCCGAAGGCGAGGGAGATCTGGCTGCTGTTGCTTCCTTCGCCGACTTCGTGGTGGATGAAGGCCAACGCCGTGTCGTTGAGGAAGTGCAAAACTTCATTCGCACCGATACGGAATGGCGACGTCCTGTGCTGCTGGTAGGTCCAGGTTGCGTGGGCAAGACCCATTTGCTCAACGCTGCTCGGCAGGAGTTGGGCAGCCTGCACCCGAGTCGCACCGTGCTTTTCATTGAAGGCCGGCATGCTAAAGATAAAACCGCTCCCTTTGGCACCCATCTCTCTCCTGGTGGGTTGATCCTGGATGATCTGGATTCCCTCGCCGGAGATGCGCGGCTGGAAGAGGCTTTCATGCAGGCGTTCAATACGGTTTTCCAACAGGGAGGGCCCATCATTGTCTCCAGCAGCAAGCCGCTGGCCTCCATGGAGCCTCTGTCGATGCGCGTCAGGGCCGCTCTGGGCATCTGTCGGCCTTTGACGCTGGTCGCGCCCAAGCAGGAAACCATCGTCACCATCGCATTCCGGGTGGCAGAGAAGGCCGGCGTGGAGTCCAAGGGAGTAAACTGGGGCGTTTTGGTGCAGGAAGCTGGCGGAGATCTCCGGCGAGTGCTTGAGGCGATTGGCGGCGGCAGATCCGTTCGCGGTGCAGGCCGTGTCGCCGAGACTACGGTTACTGCTTTCGAGCC
This sequence comes from Candidatus Fermentibacterota bacterium, assembly GCA_016928395.1. Taxonomy (GTDB): domain Bacteria; phylum JAFGKV01; class JAFGKV01; order JAFGKV01; family JAFGKV01; genus JAFGKV01. The sequence continues at coordinate 76,048 of JAFGKV010000238.1, forward strand.
ACGAGTCAGCCCCTCGGAAGAGTCCGGCGCCGCCCGAACAGCCGCGCTCTTACGCGAGGAGGCGGAAGCAATCATCAGCGAGGCAAGAACCGCCATCGATGAGATCGAGCAACGGCCTGGAGCTATCGACTCCGAGCTCCTGGATCGCGCCAAGGATGCTTTGGCGCAGGCGATTCGCGCGCGGGATTCCGGCGACTTCGATGCAAGTGAGCAACTAGGAATGGAGGCGCTGGAGAAGGCGGCGCTTGCCCACAGTCGGTCGGAGGGGACGATGGTCGCGAAGAGTCCGCCCGAGGCTGCGGCCACACCGAAGCAATCACAGCCGGTGCTGGCGCCCTACACCGAGCCGGAGGGTACTGATGAGCACGTGAAGGCATCGCTTCGGGAGGCTGAGAAGGCGATCCGAGATGCATGTGATGCCGGGGCTGAGGAATACGCTTCTCGCGAGCTGCGGATGGCCGTCAACGGGCTCGAGGAAGCGCGGCGGATAGCGGCGGATCCCGCGTTGCGTGCGCGGGCCGTTGACGAGGCCCGGCTGGCGGCGGAGCAGGCGTGGGATGCCGGACGAAGAGCCAAGACCAGAAAGGAAGAGGCTCGGATCAAGCAGGAGAAAGACAAGGTCCGCCGTTGTCAGATGGCAATTGAGGAGGTACGGAAAGAGCACGAGCGTCTTGCAGTGCATGAAGGTGATACACCCATCGTCGCCCAGCTTGAGGAAGTTGGGGTTTTTATCGACACGGCCGCGCAGTACCAGGAAGTCGGAAGCATAGGTCAGGCGCTGGAGCATGTGATGAAGGCCCGGAAGCGCCTCAACGAGATCTCAGATGAAGCGCGGCTTCGTCGTGAACTTCGCGACATCATAAACGAAGTGGACGGTCTCGTCGGTGAGGCAGACAAGCGTGGCGAGACGCAGAGTCCTCAGCAACTGGTCGACATCCAGAACGCCTTGGCAGAAGCAGAGCGAGTGCTCATGGGTGACAGCGCCGACTATGAGCTGGGACTAAACTGGGCACGAGTCGCCCGACAGAAGGCCTTGAGACTGGCCGAAGGGGGCACCGATCGTCGATCGAAGGACGTCGGCAAGTCCAAGCGGCAGGATGGACCTGAGCTCACTTTCGATAGTCTCGAAGTGTGCGAGGGCAACCAGTTTGTCATCGCCATGGCCAGGACCGCAGCTGAGACACCTCACCTCGTCAAGAGCCCCCTCTACGTTTTTGGCGACGTCGGGGTGGGGAAGACCCACCTCTTATCTGCGATTCAAGATCTGGCCAAGAAGACGCATCCTGACAACTCCGTTGTTCTCACGACTGCAGCGGATTTCTCCGAAGACTACCGTGAGGCCCTTGCCCTGGGCAAGGCATCGTCCTTCAGGGAGGCCTACCGTGCCTCGGATCTGTTCATCCTCGATGACCTGCACCACATCGTAGCGAATCCCGATGGGATTCGCGAGTTCTTCCATACGTTGAGCGCCATCGAGGCATCAGGCGGTTTGGCCGTGGTATCGGCCGCCGTTCCCCCGCGGAAGCTGGGGATTGATGACAAGAGCTTTCGGTCGCGTCTCGAGGGTGGTGTGACAGCAGAGATGAAGTACCCCTCTCTGGAGGCGCGCGAACGCATACTCCGCCACGCGGCGAAGCGCTACGATTTGAAGATTCCTGATGAGGCCATTACTCTTCTGGCTACCATGATCACCAGCAATGTGCGGGAACTCCTCGGCGCGTTGGGCAAGGTCGCCGCGCATTCCCGCGCCGAGGGCGGCCAGGTCACTGGTGAGATCATGAGAAGGGTTCTTCAAGAGGTGCTTCCGGGGCCCAGTGAGGACGAAAAGTGGCTTCACTCATAGAACTGCTCGTATCTCGACAGATGATCTCTTCCGAGCAGGCTCGTGAAGCGGCGGCTCTATCAGAAGAGACTGGGGCTTTCATAGGGCGAATCCTCGTTTCTCAGGGAGCAGTGGAGGAGCAAATGCTGGCTCGTTTTCTCGAGCGGGAATGCACCGAGAAGCCGGGGGCTCTGCACATCGAGGCAGACGCTCAGTTGATGCAGTTGCTCCCCGAGAGGCTCATGCGCACCTACCGCATGGTCCCCTTGGGAAGATCTCCCTCCGGCGTCCTGAAGCTCGCAGTATCGGAGCCGCTATCCATAGGCGGCATAGACCAGGTGAAGCGCCGGCTGGGAATGCCCGTCAGGCTGATTCTGGTGGATTCTGATACCATCGAGACGCTGCTGGGTGTGCCCGTGCAGTCCGTGGCGGTCCAGCCCCCGCTACCTCCAGAGCCTACCTCCGCATCGGTGAGCCTGGCTCCCTCGCGTCCTATTCACACTCCGTCTACCTCTGCTGCGTCCGCGGAGGGTTCTCTTGCACAGGATCAGGGCGCAGTGTTGCGGCCTCGAATGGTGCGCCAGCGGGTTGATGCTCCTGAGGACTGGCAGCCCGATCCCGTGCCGGGCGAGCTTCCTTCGGTCCTGGAGGAAGCCTTCAATGCGCTTCAGTCCGTCGTGGAAAGCAGCCAGCACGTGTTCTTAGTGGTCACTGGTCCGGATTCTGCGAGGGACCTAGTACTCAGGAAGCTGCGCACGGTCACATGGGGAGACCACGAGGCATTCTATCTGGATCTGATCGCCCATCATTTTCCTGCTGAGGTTGATCATCAGCGCAGAGTTCCTACCATACTGGACGGAGTTGACGTGGCCGGGATCGATGAGGAAGAGGAGCGGCGCCTTCTCCGTACCATCAGCGCAGCGTATGCTGCCAAGACACCGCTGGTGCTTGGAATGAGGAAGAGCCCTAAGGAGTCCCAGAATTTGAGTGGAGGCCTGCGACTCACGCTTGGCCTGGCCAAGATGGTGCCCATCGAGGTAGAGGAGACCGCGGAGAGATCCGCGTCTCCACCTGATTTTGAACAGCTATTCCTGGCCTTGGCCGATGAGACTGCGGCTTGGAGTGAGGCGGCATTTGCCGGGGCGAGTCTTCGTCCTCTGCTCCAGGCCGCTTCTCGAGCGTATACGAGGGGAAGCCGACAGGAGGCTCTCGGCAAGGCAGCAACGGCCGTGGCCAGCCGCGTTTCTCATCTCACCGAGGAGCGGCTTGGCTGATGCCAAGGCGGCGGAATACTCGTGCCGGGCTTGGAAGACGTTTCGGCCGAACCCTGGTTCGATGGGGAGCAGTCACCGAAGCTCAGTTGAAGGAGGCCCTGACTCATCAGCACGAGCGCGGGGGTCTCATAGGCAGATGGCTTGTCGAAACAGGTGCAGTGTCCCCAGGAAGAATGAGAGACCTCCTCGATCGGTTTCATCGGCGGCGGCATCTGTCGGTGGCTAATCTCCGCATCGACCGCGAAGTGCTGCGGGTTCTCACGAAAGATCTTGCGTGGGCATGGTGCGCACTACCGTTGGATATCTCAGATGGCGATCTCGTTGTCGCTGTCCCTGATGCTTCTGAGACCGAATGCGTCGCCACTCTCGCCGACGCAACCGGCATGACGATCCAGCCGGTCTCGTGTCCTGAAGACGAAATTGCTGAGGCCATCCGACGTCACTACGGATCTCAGGGCGTGATCCCCGACGAGTGGTTGTTTGGATCGGCTCCTCTCTCGAAGTTTCGCTTCGAGACCTACGTGGTCGGCGAGGCGAATCGACGTGTGTATGAGGCAGCCATGGCTGTTGCGGTGGCACCCGGGGTGCGACATAATCCGCTTTTCGTGTATGGGGAAGTAGGGCATGGCAAGACGCATCTTCTGAATGCCATCGGCAATCGGATCAGAGAGGAGCGTCCCTCAAGCATAGTACTCTATCTCCCAGCAGTTCGTTTCGCTGATGAGCTCCTTCGTGCAATAGAGCATAACAGACTCGTGGAATTCCGGACGGTATACGCGCGTACGACGGTGCTTCTACTGGATGATGTGCAGTTCCTGGCCGATCAACGGGCCGTCCAAGAGGAGTTCGCGAACCTCTTCGAAGTGCTGCAGGCGAGGGGACGGCAGATCGTTATCACCAGTGATCGTGCTCCCGAGGAAGTACAGACCTTGGCGGATCGAGTTAAATCGGGACTTGGCGCTGGGCTCATTGTCGGCGTGGAAGTCCCCAGCATCGCGATGAAGGCTGCGATTCTCATGGAGAAGCGGCGTGAGCATAAGTGGGCCTTGCCCGATAATGTCATTACCCGCGTCGCGCACGAGTTTGACGGGGATGTGAGACGGCTAGAGGGGATACTCCGAACTGTATGCGCACGGATTGAACTTGACAGCGGCAGGCCGATGGACGAAATATTATCTTCTGTTCTTACAACTGTGCATTCAGATACAGGCGTCGCGGAACCGTGGGAGTCCGCCCCCGAGTTGCGGGCTCGAACACATCCAAACCGATAGGTGAGCACGATGGCGAAGCAGCAGCAACAGCGGCTCGGCGACCTACTCGTCGAACATAAGGTTATCACCAAGAAACAGCTGAAGCAGGCGCATGAGGAGCAGTCGCGTGACACTGAGGGTCGCCGATTGGGGAGAATCCTGATTGACCTTAACTTTATTGGTGAAGAGACTCTTATCAGTTTTCTTGCACGGCAGTGCGGAATGCCTCACCTACGTTTGGGTGATTACGAGATAGACAGTGAGGTAATAAAGTACGTATCTCCTGAACTTGTAACAAAGTATCAGGCTGTACCCATCGACAAACTTGGGAAAATACTCACTGTTGCCATGGTTGACCCTTTGGACGATGAGGCGCTTGACGGCCTGCAGAAGGCCACTGGCTTCGTGGTCAAGCCTATCGTGTGTTCAGAAAAGGACATCGAGGACGCAATTGATCGGTACTATGGTGCGGGAGTGCTTGAGGCCAGTAAGGAAAGCCGCAGGCGGGCGGTCGCTGAAGCGTCGGGTCGGCCCACGGCAGAGCAGGAACCGGTGGCAATCGAGGAGAGTCTGGATGGCCTCCGGCCTCTGAAGCCATATACCTTCGACGAGTTCGTCGTCGGTCACGCGAACCAGTTCACCTACGCGACGGCCAAGGCCGTTGCTGAGGCTCCCGCACAGGACTACAACCCTCTGTTCATCTACAGCGGCGTTGGTCTCGGAAAGACCCACTTGGTCAATGCAATAGGCAACCACATCCTTGCCCGTGACCCAGGATCCCGCGTCATCTATCTCTCTTCGGAGCGATTCACTGCTGAACTAGTCAGTGCGATTCAGAGGAATGATATCAAGAGTTTTCGGCGACGCTACCGTGAAGTGGATGTTCTGCTTCTTGATGACATTCACTTTCTGGCGGGCAAGGAGCGTGCTCAGGAGGAGTTCTTCCACACGTTCAACGAACTCTACAATGCACACAAGCAAATCGTCACGACCAGTGATCGGCCACCCAAAAGCATGCTTACTTTGGAGAAGCGCCTTCGGAGTAGGTTCGAGGGCGGGATTATCACCGATATCCAGCCGCCCGAGTATGAAACGAGATTGGCGATACTCCACAAGAAGATGGAGCGGATGGGACAAAGTGTGGATCAGCCGGTGCTTGAGCTTCTGGCTGAGCGCATCACATCCAATATCCGAGAGCTGGAGGGCGCATTACGAGGGGTGATCGCGTCTGCAGAGGCTGCTGGCGAGTCTATTACCCGGCGTTACGCCGAGCGGGTCTTGGATGAGATTCTTGGCGAGACAGAGGCTGCGTCCAGGCAGCGCGAAGTGGAAGAGGAAGTTGCTGAAATCATCACGAAGGCCAAGGCGCGGCTCCAGGATGTGGTTGATGCCGGGGTCGAAGCCGAACTGCCCGAGGGTGTTGAGAACGTTCGCTCTCAGCTTGAGGTGGCCAATCAGGCGCTACGAAGTGGTGATCTGAATGCGGCCCGGAGCGCCGCGATGGAGGCACGGGAGCGAGCGGTGGCATTATTGCGGGAGCAAGAGGAAGGCCGGAAAGTCCGGGCGCGTGAACGGATCGAATCTGGGCTGAGGGAGAAGGTAGGCACTCTGCAGCAGCTAATCGATCAGGCCGCACAGGTCGGAGTCGGGGAAGAGGTTGTCCAGGGTTTCTCCTCGTCCCTCTTGAACTTCGAGGGAGAAATGGCCCGCGGCGGAGATCCTGTACCGCTGGAGGCTGAGGTTGGCAGACTCTTGAAACAGGTCGCGAAGGCAATCGAGGAGGCGAGTATGAGCTCCCGTGCCGCTGAAGATTCTCGCTCTTTGGACTGGGAAATCACCGGTGTGCAAGCCGAGATGGATCGTTTGGCAGCGGCTACCCAGGGTCGCCTTGGGGCGCAAGCTTCGGAGGCGGAGCGTCTCCTTCGGGAAGCTATCGGTCTGGTCCGGGCAGGAAAGCACACACAAGCCCGTGCTCTGGTGAAGCAGGCCAAGGAGATCGCGACTGCGCTCAAGGCTGCGGGTATCGAAGATGCAGAGGAGCCGCAGAAGCTTGATGCCGATCAGGCCGTGAAGAGCGCGGCGACTGCCATCGAGCGAGCGAAGGCGGAGGGTGCAGCGCAGCTTGCGGCCCAACCTCTTGAAGAGGCGGAGGATCTGGTCATCAACGCCGAGGCGATGCTTGAAGCTGAGGAGTTCGATGAAGCGCTCGCCTATGCTTTGCGGGCTGAGGAGGCAGCACTGCGGGCGTCGGCGTCGGCCATCGAGCAAAGAACAGCCATCAAGCGCCAGGAGACTGAGCAGAACCTCGCCAAGGCGGCGGAACTGGTGGCATTGGCGACCGAGAGCGGCGCCGAAGAGTACTCCCGTGAGGACCTCGACGCCATTACTGCCAGCCAGGTCGAGGCCAAAGCTGCTGTGGAGCAGGACCGGGTCATCGAGGCTTTCGACCTTAGTCAGTCTCTGCTCCGAGCTTCTCAGAAGCTGCTCAACGACACCAAGGCGCGAAAGACCGAATCCCTCCGAAAAGCCCTTGCCGATCGCCTTTCCCGTGCTGAAGAAACGATCGAGCGCGCCCGTGGCCGGGGCGCGGCAAAGTACTGCCCAAGTGATCTTGGTGACGTGGAGAAGCTCCTGGGAGACGGAAAGAAGCTTCTGAAAGCCGGTCAGTTTGAGAAGGGGCTGGAGGTCTCAGAGGAGATTCCTGCTCGTGTCGATGCCTTGGCGCAGAAGACAGAACAAGCGCGGGACGCGGAAGAGTCGCTTCGCAAGCGGAGCAAGGAGACACTTCGGGAGGCAGAGTCGATCCTGCAGGGGGCTCTTGCTGCGGGTGCACTTCGCTATGTACTGAAGACCTTCCAGGACGCGCAGGTTGCCCTTGCCCGGGCGGTTGAGCTTGTTGAGGGTGAGGATCCACAGAAAGCGTTCCAGGAGAGCCAGACGGTACTGTCACAAGCCCGGCGTGTGATCGAGTCTATCGAGGAGAAGAAACTCGAGGTCAAGCGGCAGGAACTCCAAACCGTCATCGAGGGCGCGAAGGCGAATCTAGAGAATGCCGTGAAGGAAGGGGCCGAGAAGTACGTACCCTCTCTGTTGGAGGAGGCTCGGAACTCTCTGGCTCTGCTTCAGACTGCATACGATGAAGCCAAGTATGACGATGGCCTTGCACTCAAGGGACAGCTTGTGGAACTGGTGCGACAGACGCGTCAGGAATCCGAGCAGAGGCGTCTCCGGGAGGAGAGGACTAGGAATCGCTGCCAGCAGTTGCTGGGTACAGCCAAGGATCTCGTGTCTCAGTCGGAAGCCTTGGAGGCATCGCGGTACGCGGGTGCCCAGTTGAAGCAGGTGAGAGGGCAGATCGAGGACGTAACTCATCATCTCGATGAGGATAAGGTAGAGGAGGCGGAAACACTCGCTCAGGCAACGCTTTCCATGGCTGAGAATCTCTTGGCTGCCACGCAGGAGGAACGCGGCGCCGAGATGAAGCGCACACTCCAGGGCTATGTCGAGACTCTCTCCGAGATGCTCAGCCTTACTCTGGAAACAGGCGGCCGTCGATACGCACCCGAGAAGGTGCAGCGCGCGGAGGCTCAACTGGGAGAGATTCGGCAGAGCCTCGAATCTGGTGAGTATGAAGCTGGCCTCGAGGGAGCGGAGCCTCTGGAGGCTCTGCTGGTGCAGCTCCAGGACGAGACTGAGACCAAGCGGAAGGAAGAAGAGGAGCTGCGTCGAACAACCCGAGCGGCGCTGGACCGTTCCGAGGAACTTCTCGGTGAGGCCATAGCTATCGGTGCTGAGGAGTTCGCCGAGGAGTCTCTCAAGAACGTTCAGGCTCTCTTTAGCAGGGCTTCCGATGTCGGTCGAGGTGATGACACTCGGCGGGCCTTTGAGCTGTCACAGGGGGTTGTTGAACGGGCTGCCAAGTTGGTCGAGGAAGCGAGAGTACGGAA
>JAFGKV010000239.1 GCA_016928395.1 Candidatus Fermentibacterota bacterium
CATGGTTCTCGGAGCTCTCGCCGGATACTATGGTGGCTGGTGGGACAGCCTCGTTATGCGCATGGCCGACGTCTTCTTGTCTTTTCCATACATTCTTTTCGCGATCACTCTGGTGTCGGTGCTGGGACGGGGGACCTGGAATCTGTTCCTCGCCATCGGGCTTCTTGGGTGGCCGGGGATCGCGCGTGTCTTCCGTAGCTCTATCCTATCGGTCAAGGAGAACGAGTACGTAGATGCGGCTCGGGCGTTGGGGGCACCCACTCGCCGCATAGTGTTTCGGCACATCATGCCGAACGCCATGGCTCCCATCATTGTGCTGGCCGCGATGAACATCGGCGGCGCCATTCTCGCTGAGGCCGGTCTGAGTTTCCTCGGCTTCGGGGTCCAGCCCCCGGACCCGTCGTGGGGGAACATGCTGCAGGAGGCCCGGACGTACATGTTCAACGCGCCCTGGATGATGCTGTATCCGGGGTTGGCCTGTGTGACTACGGTCCTTGGCTTCGTGCTCCTGGGGGATGGATTGCGCGATGCGCTCGACGTGAAACTAAAGGAGTAGTCTTTGGCGCCGCTTCTGGAAGTCGATGATCTGCACATGCACTTTTTCACACGCGATGGTGTTGTGAAGGCAGTGGATGGTGTCAGTTTCACCCTGGAGCCGGGTGAGACCCTGGGGGTCGTCGGAGAGTCGGGCTCGGGAAAGTCGGTGACGGCGCTGTCGATCATGCGTCTTGTTCCTGAACCTCCCGGCAAGGTCGTCAGTGGTGATATCCGCTACCGGGGTCAGAGTGTTCTCACGATGAGCGAGAAGGAGCAGCGCAGCCTGCGAGGTAACCGTATCGCCATGATATTCCAGGACCCCATGACCTCGCTCAACCCGGTCTACAGGATCGGCAAGCAGGTTGGGGAGGCGCTACGCCTGCACAAGGGGCTCTCGCGCAAGGACGCATGGAGTGCGGCGGTGGAACTCCTCAAACAGGTGGGCATCCCTCAGGCCGAAGAGCGCGCTCGCAACTACCCGCACGAGTTCTCAGGCGGCATGAGACAGCGTGCGATGATCGCCAATGCGTTGGCCTGTGGCCCGGACATCCTAATCGCGGATGAGCCGACCACGGCGCTTGATGTGACCATCCAAGCCCAGATCCTCGAGCTGATGCAGGAGATTCAGGCTCACACAGACTCGGCGATCATCATGATCACGCATGACCTGGGCGTGGTAGCCGACATGGCCGATCGGGTGCTTGTGATGTATGCGGGAAAGGCCGTGGAATACGGCGCGGCTGATGACGTCTTCTACCGGCCGCTGCATCCATACACCTGGGGGTTGCTCGAGTGTCTCCCACGGCACGACGTGGATGAGAAAGGGAAGCTCTCCCCGATACACGGGCAGCCTCCCAGCTTGATACATCTGCCCTCCGGATGCGCGTTCCGGCCGAGGTGTGCCTACGCACAGGAGATCTGTGCCAAGGAGACGCCCCCACTGGGGGACATCGCTTCCGGGCACATGGCGGCTTGTCATTTTTCGGGCGATGCTCAGTTCGTCAAAGAACGAGGAGTCCTTGCGATGAGGAAGCCCTAGATGGCTGTCATGCTCAAAGTCGAAGACCTGACGAAACACTTCCCGGTCGGGCAGGGCTTGATCACCTCGCGATTCGGCAAAACGGTGAAGGCCGTCGATGGTGTCTCATTCGAGGTGAACGAGGGGGACACACTGGGACTAGTGGGGGAGTCCGGCTGCGGCAAATCGACCACCGGTCGCTGCATCAACAAACTGTTGGAGGCGACAGCCGGACAGATCCACTACGGCGACGTGAACGTCCGCACGCTCCGGGGCAAGCAACTGAAAGCTTACCGACGGGATGTGCAATTCATCTTCCAGGATCCCTACGCTTCCCTCAATCCACGGATGACCTTCGGGGAGATCATGGCCGAGCCCCTGGTCATACACAGTATCGGCACACGGAAGGAACGAGAGGGGCGCTGCAAGGAGATGCTGGAAAGGGTGGGGCTCAATCCAGAGCACATCCACCGATATCCTCACGAATTCTCGGGCGGCCAGCGGCAGAGAGTCGGCATAGCGCGTGCATTGATGCTGAGACCCAAGATGATTATCTGCGATGAGCCGGTCTCGGCTCTGGATGTGTCGATCCAAGCACAGATCATCAATCTGCTCGAGGAGTTGCAGGACGAGTTCAAGTTGACCTACCTCTTCATCGCTCACGACCTCGCCGTGATCAGACACATATGCGACAACGTCGCCGTCATGTACTTAGGCAAGATCGTGGAGAGGGGCGGATGGAGAGATGTGTACAACTCGCCGCACCATCCGTATACCCAATCGCTTCTGTCGGCGGCTCCCGTGCCCGACCCGGAGAGACAACGCGAGCGCAGTCGCATCATTCTGACCGGCGATGTCCCGAGTCCCATCGACCCCCCGACCGGTTGCCACTTCCACACGCGTTGCCCCATCGCTCAGTTCCCCATCTGTAGCGAACAAGAGCCGGAGCTCAAAGAAGTGGGTACGGGGCACTGGGCGGCCTGCCACTTCGCGAAGGCGTTCCCCATCCCCGAGGGGGCCGCTCTGCTGAAGCAGTTCGACGAGGGCGACGAGTCCTAGAAGCGGTATACTCGAGAGGCAGCCCGGGTAGCCGCGGAGGCGCGCTTCGGTGGGCCTTCGAGGAAAGTCCGGACACCGTAGAGCAGGGTGCTGGATAACGTCCAGCGGGGGAAACCCCAGGGAAAGCGCCACAGAAAGGACACAGCACACCGGCAGGTCCGGTTGCGAAGGTGAAATGGTGCGGTAAGAGCGCACCGGCGTCGTGGTGACACGGCGGCCAGGCAAGCCCCACCCGGTGCAAGGCCGAATA
>JAFGKV010000240.1 GCA_016928395.1 Candidatus Fermentibacterota bacterium
GCGGATGCGGGGGATGAGGGTGATGGGTGCCGCGTGGAGTGAAGTTACAGCTTAGTGGGGGCCCCGGGCTCGCCCGGACGATACGTGGTGCAACTTCCGGTGCCGCGGCGGTAAGGTACAGCTTAGCCACACTGAGGTAGCCGAAGGCGGCATTGTGTTCGAGCGACGCTCGATGCCGCTCGCCGTGAACGCCGCAGGCGCTCCTGAGGCGAGCTTTGCTCGTACTGTGGTGCCCGCAGGACGCACTGCGATCGGCTTCAGCCGATACCGCCCTCACAGCACCCTGGGCTTGTGCCAGTGGATGAATACGGTGACCTTGTGAACTTGGAACGCGAGCTCCGCACGTATGAATTTGTGCGACCAGGAATCAGCAGTGAGGTAACGCAGTGAGACGCTCGATCGAGTGTCTGATCTACCGAGGCGAGCGACTCTACGTCGCCGAGTGCTTCGATTTTCCCGTCGTGACACAGGGCGCGACCCTGGACGAGGCAGTTGACAACCTTCATGAGGCTGTCGCGCTTCACCTTGAGGGCATGAATCTTGGGGAACTCGGCTTTGCTCCCTCACCTCGGCTTGACGTGAGACTCGAAGTCGGGGAACGCATCGGTGTCTCCTAAGCTGACGCCGCGTTCCGGCCGGGAAGTTGTCGAGATCCTTCTCGAATTCTGATTTCGGCCTACCCGAACATCGGGCAGTCACGTGACGCTGCTCCGGGAGACTGAAGGCGCGAGGCAGTCGCTGACAATCCCACTCCATCGCGAGCTTGATGCCGGAACCTTGCGAGCGATCATCCGTGACGAGAGCCGATTCGTCGATTACGACCTTCTGAAAGCCGCGTTCTGGAGCCAATGACCGCCGTCCGCGTGGCGGACACCGTGGTCGACGCAGTCGACACCGCCCTCCGTGGCGCGCACGCGCTACCGTGGTGCCCGCAGGGCACACCGTGGGCGTCCCTGCCGCCACCGTGATGCGCTCCGCGCACACTGGCCCAATCCTCCAATCTCTTCGAAGATTCTTCCAATCGCTCCAACTCATTACACCCCAGCGCCATGCCTCGCGTCGTCGCCCATGCGCCGCCCTTTCGTCCTGGAAGATCCCTCCAATTCCGCTTTCCCATCGCCTTCCGAAGTGCGCGCCGCACACACCGTAGTCGACGCAGTCGACAGTGCCTCACCGCGATCGCGCACGCGCTACCGTGGTGCCCGCAGAGCACACCGTGCCGTTCGCGGACGCACCGCGCACCGTTGTGCGCCTTGCTCGCACAGAGGGCGTCGCAGACGCCACTGACCGCGGGCTCTGCCCGCGTGGCACATTGCTTGCGATGACACCCCCTCGTGCCCGGGGTGATGCGAGGGATCTCCCCTTGGTGACGAGTACATGCCGCCTTGACAGGATGAAGCGATGCGGATTGCAATCCGCGCGTGCTTCACGGTGGGGGTCCTGTCGAGGGTTGCCCGGGGCGTCGGCACACGCGGCGGCGCCCCGGGCGCTCTCAAAGTCCCTGGGGCCAGCGGGAGGGCTTACATTTGACTCAATCAGATGCAGCAGGCACTTTGCTGATAGCCATGGGCGAAGCTTCCTTGCACCAGGAGGAACCACTCCGTGCTGGCCGTGCAGGGTGAGCGCCTAGGGTTAGACCTTGAGATGTGACAGGATCGTTGTGATCAAAGAGTCTGGATTCGATTGGCGAGAGCATTGGGCCATAAGGACTCTGAGGGTCGTTACAGTGGCCAGTGACTGGGCCGAAAACAGGCGCAGAGGGAAGCTATTCTCATATGAGAATAGTGAGCGGTGCCGGGGATCTGGCGGCGAGCGGGGGGGGAGGATGTTCGAGCCGATCGTATCCATCACGGCCCCTGGCGAAGGTGTTTCTCGGAACTGAACAGGGCCAAGGAAGCCGAAGTCATGGGCACGGTCAAGCGGTCCGGGTGCGAGGGCGAACCCGCACCCAGGCACGCCCATGAGGGTCGCTGGTGCACGGGCAGGGGGGTAAGGAGTCCCCGTTGCATAAACGTCTGTAGGCTCACACGGATAGGGGAGTGATGGGGCACGTGAAGATAGATTGAAGATTTGACCCCACGGGCGTTCAGATGGATCAGGGGCGGTGAGCCGGGCCGCGGGAGCCGGCATGACACCCTCGAGTGCTCTGCCGCGTGGCCGCTCGTGCGATAGCCCCTCGCGGGACCTACCGAAGGATGCGAAGCATTTCCTGGGCGTGCCGGTTCTCGGGCATGAGGTCAACTGACCTCTCGTACGCGGCGAGAGCCCCCTCTACATGGCCGTTCTCCACGTGCGCATCCCCGAGGCAATCATACAGGAGCGCAGACTGGGGCAGCGCAGCGGTTGCCCTCTGCAGCACGCTGATTCCTTCGTTTACCATGCCGCTGCGCACCAGCCGCATCCCGAGTATGCTGAACTCCTCTTCAGACCAGTAGAGTGCCTCCGTCGTGCGGCCAGCCGGCACCGGGTACCGCTGCAGCGCTGCCAGGATCCCCTCTCGCTCGATGGCGCGGCTCATCAGGAAAGCCGTGGAGTGATCGACCCTGACCCGAGTGAATCGCTCGGCGATGGTCGTGCAGAAGGTCTCCAGGTCGGCGCGGGACAGAGGCGGGCCGTGCCCCGGCACCACCGTTTCGAGTCCCGTCTCCCGCCGCAACAGGCCTTCCAGTTCACCCACGAGCCGCGACACGTCGGCCATGGCATTCACAGGGAAACCCGAGCTCCGCGGGGAGTTGATCACATCCCCGGTCAGCAGGAGCCTTTCTTCCGGGACGTAGACCAGGATGTCGTGATTCGTGTGCGCGTTGCCGCAGAACCGCAACTCCAGCCTCACGTCGCCGAGATCGAGACACAGACTGTCCGTGAAGGCAAGGGCTGGCGTTGAGGATGCCCGCACTTTTGCGGAATCTGGCGCCAACAACTCCAGCGAGGCGATTAGCGCCCTCAGTGCGGCGCCTTCTTTGCACTGTGGGTCCACGCTCTGGTATTTCTTGCGAGCCGCCTCAAGGCGGCTCGTGCGTGCCCAGTCAATGTGGAGCCTGGAAGCCATGGCGTGGCCGACATATGCCGCGAATCCGCGATGGGCGACCAGTGGGATGCCCGGGAATGCTCCGATGCCGCCCACATGATCCGGGTCGCCGTGCGTGACGATCACGTTGATGAAATCCCCCCGCCCGAACTGCTCCTCAATGACACGGCGCACCTGCTCCATAATTATGCTCGAGTGATTCGTGTCGATCACCACGATACCCGAGTCGGCGGCAATCGCGGTGACGTTCACATCGAGGCACTCAACCACGATGACGCGATCGCTCAGGCGTATTACCGAAGAGGAGATCCCTGCGATGTCCTGCGCTGCAGTGCCTGCAACACCGGCGGGCCACTGGGCCCAGGCAATTCCTGAGAGGCCAGCCCACACGCAGCACGCCATGGGGAATGCCCCCCACACAGGGCTTCGTCGGTGTGGTGGATTAGCACGGGCCACTACGCGACCTCCCTGGGGGAACCGAGGGCACGTTGGTGCCGAATGTGACGTACGTGGTCAACTGGGCCGTGATTTCCTCCGCCGTCTGGCCCACCGAGGATTGGGAACCCACACGAAACCAGGGCTCTCTGACCTGAGACCGGGCGCGGAGGCAATGAGTAATTGTCTTGGGCGTGATCGGACAGGCAAGGCAACGGAGCAAGCGACCGTACGCTCGCGGATCGGCGTGGCTGGCGCATGAGTTGGGAGCCCATATTCGCTGAGCGTGGGTGTGCCTCCCCTGAGGTGGACTTGCGGCGGCAAGTCTACACCAGTTGGTGTTTGGTGTATGTGTGGTGGCGAAGAAACGAGAGGGCTATTCGTCGTCAATGCTGAAGTTCAAGCCGTAGTCCGGACTGTGTTCGTATGGGATTCGGCGGGGCGCCGGCGATTCGACGACACCTCGGTCGGTGACGCACGCCGAACTCCGTCGTACTACTAGGCAAGAACGTTTCAGCGGGGCGTTTCGCTACAGAGTTGTTAGTGGGAATGATTCGTAGTTGTTCAAGGAGCAATCCAGAGGCCAGATCAGATCGTGCCGCACTATTCTAAGGTGAGAATAGTGCCTCAGCCCGCGTGTTGATCCTTCGAAGGGGCTTGGCGGGCTGTGCGGAGAGCCTGGTGCGCAACGAAAGGTGCTCTCGTCCCGTTGCAGCTTCAGCGGAGACGGATGGCCGCCTGCGAAGCGGGCGGACTGCCGATTGGAGATTGCCGACTGCCGACTCCGTATTCCGCATTCCCCGTTCCGAAATCGACATATGGCGCCGTGGTTGCCACCCCACGTGCGCCGATTGGACCCGCCGCTGGTCCCGCGCGCGGCACGCCTGAGCAGTCCCGAGATTATGGGCTCAAGATTGACCCCACGGAGTGCCGTACTGACCGCATGAGCCGACGACTCGGTGCCTTGACAGGTGCGAGTCGAGGCTCTTCCTTCGCTTTGCTTCCCTCCGAGAGAGATCTTCACCAGGGGCTGTGATGTGGCCAATCGGGTCTTGCGCAGAAGGTAGAGGGGTCATGCGGATCTGCATGAGACGCAGGCAGACGGCCTGAAGACACACCAACCGAGGTCCGAGATGGTTCAACCACTCATTCGCAAGGTCGACTGCGTCAGCCTCCCTGTCCGGGATCTCGACGAGGCGCTTTCGTTCTATCGCGACCGTCTCGGTCACGAGCTCATTTGGCGTACTTCGTCGGCCGTCGGACTCCGGCTCGCCGAATCGGACTCCGAACTTGTCCTACACACTGAATGCCGACCTCCCGCTGCGGAACTGCTCGTTGAAGCAGTTCCAGCGGCTGTCTCTCAGTTTAGGGAGGCCGGCGGCTCGGTGCTGTCGGGTCCATTCGATATCCAGATTGGGAAGTGTGCCGTCGTCTCGGATCCGTGCGGCAACCAGCTTGTGCTGCTCGACATGAGTAAGGGTGTGCTTCGAACCGACGACCAGGGCAATGTCATTGAGCAGGCTGTCTGAGGAGCTTCCTAATTGTCGCATGTCAAGCCCTGACCATAGGCCGCTCCTCTCGATCGAAGCGGTCATCAGCCTTGCTACTTGACGTGCCTGGAACAGTGGTCCCCATGAGAATGTGAATTCTGGGAATGCCCACGAAATCAGGACTTCCCGCTCTCTGGGTCTACGAAAGCCGGCTTCAGAGGTTTGCCCGAAGGCAGGATGCGCGAGAGCTGGTCAGGGCGTTGACAGATGAGGGGGATCTCGGACAGGCTGACGGGGGCGCGGCGGGAGCGGAGTGCGTCTGTATGCCCTTCTCCTTCGGCAGGATGGACGCGTCCGAACTGAATAGTGGTTCGCTGCATTGTATGACGAATGGCCACAACGTACACGCCCACGTCTTGAGCCGATCGGAGGACACGTGATCATGAGCGTCGCGATTTCAATTCGCCCGCCTGAATGCCTCACCGCCGAGTTAGACGAGGCTGCGGCGGCCACGGAACGATCTAGGCCCGATCACAGCCAGGCTCGGACAACGCTCGCGGGAGAACAGCGGTTTCCAAGAACGACTCCGCGATCAGCAGGAGAGTGCGGATCCTTCGCCAA
>JAFGKV010000241.1 GCA_016928395.1 Candidatus Fermentibacterota bacterium
AGTCGCCGCTGTAGAACAGACACGTATCCGGCCCCAGCATTTCCGGCTCTGCCTCGCACCAGAACAACGTGTCATACCGCGCCACCGCTATGCTATCGCCCCACGCCCACACCGAACTGTCCGGCGGCCAGCTCCACTCCACCCGCGTGCTGCACAAGTCACACGGAATGCCTGGCTGCTCTTCTTCGCCGAGCCTCCGATCCGCGCCTTTTGGCTACTATTCTCACCTTAGAATAGTCGTCAAGATGGCCGCAGAAGTGGCTGCTTCGGTTTCGCCGGCCTAGTTTGAACAGGCCATGGTTGAGATGGCGCGTGATCCTCAGATCCGGGCCGCATGCGCCGAAATCGGGACGCGGGCTTCACGCGGGGATCGCGATATACTCCGCAGTTGAATGGGTCTGAGGCACCGGCAGTCTATCTTCGAGCAAGCCGCGCACATGCATGTCGATTGCTTCATGCATCCTGCGCGCTGTTTGGTCGCGAGTTCTGCCAGTTGCCACACACCCAGGCAGATCGGGCGAGTACGCAGAGTAGTTCCCCTCCGTCTTCTCGATTACGATCAGGAAGCGGTGCATCGTCAACCATCCTGCTCAGGTCTGGGTCTAGCCAACTGAGCTTGCTTCAATACGCTACCGAGCGTGCCCGGCGCTAGATCGTCTCCAGGATGACCGGCAATCGTGACACGACCGGGTTTGTTTGCATGCTTGAACTGCCGGTGGCTACCCTTGGTCACGACGAGGTACCAACCGTCTCCCTCAATCAGTTTGATCACGTCCCGGACCTTCATCTTCGTTCGCCTTAGCGGCAAAGGCCTGGTGGTATCCGTCGCGGTGTCGCGCCTCGTGCAGCGTCAAGGAAAAGCAGACTGAGAGCATATTGTGCCTGAGGGCCTCCAGATGCAAGCCCACACGGCGCACCAGCCGCATCCTCCGTTGGCATACCCAGTCACCGCGCACCACGGCCATGCTTCTTTGAGTCAACGTGCGCGCCGGGGAGAGAGCATGAACGTCGATGAGATCCGGACCTGTCAGGTTCAGCTGATAAGCGAGGGAGTCTCGTGGTACGTACCGTCACGCGCTCATCCATCGCCTGATGTGGCCGGCGCCAGGAATGGGGAGGCGCCTTGGCCTTGTACCCTCCCTCCACATGATCCCGAATCTGGTCCTCCGCCCACGACGGTAAGTCCATCAGCGCCAACTGCTCCTCCAGGTTCCCCTCGTCTATGTCATACACCCCCTTCCCCTGCGCAACCGCCAACTCCAGCACCTTCACCGTGCTCACCTTGTACTTGGCCGTAAACACCTCATGCTCCCCCCACGCAACAGTCCACGCCAGCGTCGTGGCACCCCCGCGTATGCCCCAAGTCCCCTCCGGTGCGGCGAGGCTCGCCACATCAGAATGCTTCTCTTGACATCAGGGGCCTAACCGGCAACATTCTTTTCCAGTTTTGCCTCGAAGCGGTAACATGCGTGACCAGGAGAGCGCCAGTGCTGGCAACCATCAAGTCCATCATCCTGGACTTCCAGGAGACCCGCCCCGAGACCGGCGTGCCACGCCGCCTCCAGATCGAGACGGTCCGCGGAAAGGCTGCCGTCCTCATCGGCGTTCGCCGCGGCGGCAAGTCGACATACCTGTTCCAGGTGATGCAACGGTTGTTGAAGCGCGGGGTCCCTCGACAGAACATCCTCTATCTGAACTTCTTCGACGACCGGCTCCACAACGTGCGAGCGCACAACCTCGGTCTCATTGCCGATGCCTACTTCTCCATCTATCCGATGAAGAAGAACGCCGAGACCGTCTACTGCTTCTTCGATGAGATTCAAACGGTCCCCGGCTGGGAGCCCTTTGTCGACCGTCTGATGCGCACCGAGAAATGCGAAGTGTATCTCACGGGCTCGTCAGCCAGGATGCTCTCCAAGGAGATTGCGACGCAGATGCGCGGGCGGGCGCTCTCGTGGGAAGTATTCCCGTTCTCCTTCCACGAGTTCCTGGACTACAGAGAAATCGAAGGTGATGGCGCACTCTCGACGAAACGACAACTCCTCGTCCGGAACGCGTTCGAGGAGTACTGGGAGACCGGAGGATTTCCCGAGGTTGCGGGCATGAGCCGCGTCGTAAGGATCAAGATCCACCAAGAGTACTTCCACACCATCCTATTCCGTGACCTGATCGAGCGCCACGACATCTCCCACCCGAGGGCACTCACCGACCTGGCCCATCGCCTGGTGGACAACACCGCGTCGCTTTACTCCGTCAACAGCCTGACGGGGTACCTGAAGTCGCGTGGCCACAAGGTTCCCAAGTCCGCGGTGTCAGACTACCTTGAGTGGTTCGAGGATGCGTACTTCCTGTTCACCGTCCGGATCTTCGACGCGTCACTGGCGCGCAGACATACCAACCCGAAACGGATCTACTGCATCGATCACGCGATGGTCTCCTCGGTGTCATCGGGAATCCTGGTCAACTCCGGGCATCTCCTGGAGAATCTCGTGTTCACGGCGCTTCGACGTCTTCACCCAGAGATCTACTACTACAAGACCCGGACAGGACGAGAGGTGGATTTCGTAATCCCAGTACGGGGCCAGCCGAAGATGCTGGTGCAGGCATGTGAGTCCATTGCGGAGCCGCGGACGCGGAAACGGGAGATGGCGGCCTTGAATGAGTCGATGGCCGAGCTGAACCTGGCGACAGGGACCATCGTGACCCGGAACGAAGACGAACGAATCGATGTGGAAGCGGGGACCATTGAGGTGATTCCGGCCTGGCGATTCCTCCTGTCCCTCCCCGAATCTCCTGTCTGAATCGGCAGGCATCACGGTTCGGGGCAGGGGAACGTTGGCAGTGTGCCGCGTGACCGCACCTCTGTGAACGTGAATCGTCCAGCTCGCTCCACTTCCTCCTCCCGCCGCGCAGCCAGGCTCGCCGCCTGCCGCGTCACGCCCACACCGAACTGTCCGGCGGCCAGCTCCACTCCACCCGTGTGCTGCACCCATCGCACAGAATGCCTGTGCGCCCCGCCGCTGGTCCTCCGTTCAGCGCTCGTGTGGCACTATTCTCACTATAGAATAGTGGCCAAGAGGGCTGCATAACTATCTGTTCCGGCTTCGCCAGTCTATCGGGAGAGCCTGGGCCCGACTGGAAGAGTGTCACGAGAAAAGAAAAGGCCTTGGCGACCGGCCCAAGCAGCTGGGATCGAAGGTCCCCCCCTGTGCACGCAGTGGCTCCGCTCTATCAGCCCACTTCACATGCCTCTGTCGCCTTCTGGACGCCATCCCACGCTGTCTACTCCAAGATCCTGGACATCCGCGCACAGTGGCTTCCGTGAAAGAGCGATCTCTCCTTGTCTGAGCTTGGCGCCAAATCCCCGTGTGCTCAGGGAGTTGGGGGCTGCGGGGAAAGCTCAGCAGGCGTTGAAGGAGCGAATGATTCTGCCTTGACCCACTTCATCTTCCTACCATCCCTGACGAGATCCGAGCCCGCCGTCAATTCGACCAGGCCCGGGCTGTAGCGGTACTTCCGGACTGAACGCCATCCTCCCTGGCCGGGGTGTCGCCATCTTACGATGATCTCGGCTTCCTCAGCAGCCGGCAGCACGTCGACTCCTTCCAAGGTCGGGGTTACGCCCTTCACAGACGCATCCGCGTCGCTTAGCAGACGAAGTGTGCCCTCAGAAGCAACCTCGGCGAACTCTATCAAGGTGCCCTCGTTTCCGGCATGCCTGTAGATGAGGACGTGGAGGTCCGGGAGGTTTGCGATACACAGGACGTCCTCTTCGGAAAACGTGTAGGTGCCTTCCCACGTACGATGGGCTCTGGCCGAGAGGCCTGCTCGGTCGATAACCACTGCTGTGTCCACGCCGTGGACCCCAACAGACATAACAAGAAGGCACCCAACTGCGATAGAGAATGAGCGAGTATCCATCGTTCCTCCTATTCGACCTCACCGCAAACATCGTCGACGTAGTCGCGATACGGTGCGCCTCTGATCTCCCAACTGCCCGACCTTGTGGGTGTCTTGTTCATCCAGTAGATCACCCATCGATGCGCCCCGTTGTAACGCTGGATAGCACAGGCGTCGATAGGTGTCCGATCAGTGCCCTTCTGGAAGTTAATCCCATTGAAGGAGAACACGTAGTTCTCCAGTGGCATGGTCGGCTCCTCTTCCTGCTGCTGGCTTTCCTGTGAGGCGATCCAAGATTCTGCTTCGGTTCTGCACGGATTGGCGAGTCTTGACTTGCCTCCTGAGATATTCGCTCTCCAGTCCCAAAGCTGCTGGGCACTCGGGTTCGGGTCATCGAGTTGCATTATGCCCCACCCATTCGGTCCCCCGAAGTTGGGACATCCCCGGTAGTCGCTCCAATCAGCGCCCCACGGACCGGCCTCATTGAATTGGGCATAGTACCTCCCTTGCTCTTGTCTATGACTCTCGAACCTCGCGATGGCCACGACATACCAAGGATCTGTCCCGAGTTCGATTTCCACATCGCTCTCAGAAGGGTTTTCTCCTCTGATATGGAAGACATGGTTCTGATACACCGTTGCGCCCGCGACACTCCATCTCAGCGTGGCCTTTCCGCCTCGGCGGTCCTCGCCAAATGCGTCTCTTATCGCCCACTGCTCGGCCGCGCTCGACCACTCAGTATAGATGTCATAGTCCTGCCGGTTGCTTCGACCATACTCGATGACAATGTCCCAATGTACGAAGCCCTGAAGTTGAGGGGGGCGCACCTGAGCCCGCAGGTTCGGCATCTCATTGTCGGTGATAAACGCGAATTCATCCCCCAGGATCTCTTGGACCGGGATCAGGTCCGGGTAGACCACGGTGAACTGCGCTCGGTCAAGCTCCAACTCCCACGACAGACCGTCTGAGAGCACGACAGTGAGTGGTGCGTCGTGCGTCGCCATGCTCCGCTCGCATCCCTCGACCCATAGGTCTCCGAAGTCTGCTTGCGTCTCCTCCAACAGGAAGGACCAGTCCTCACTCAGTGAGAACCAGCATTCACTGGTTGCGCTGGGGTCAACCATGAGGTTCTCCCTACCACCGGTGCAACCTCTCCACACTCGGAGTCTGTTACTCTCCGTGCGCAGCCCAAGTCGAAAGCCCTCACTGGCGAACCAGTCCGTCCACGGCTCCAAGCGGATCTCAATCCTGACCAAGTCATTGTCCGTGAACTGCTCTTCCAGCAGTCCCTCAGAGTCAGGGGCGTACTGATTCCCGTTGTCGTGGTCTGAATTCCAGGGTACGTACACCCCCTTGCCGGGGAGTTGCTCCTCCGCCTCCGGCACTGCATTCCCATTCGGCAGGTAGACCACCAGCCCGATACCTGCAGCCAACTCCTCGACGCTCCCTCTTGCTTCCACTGGTTGCCTCGTCTCCCCTCGTTCCCATTTCATCGTGACTCGGCTGGTGTACGGGTTATGCGCAGGGTCCAGCCAGTTCTCGTCGTCGTCTTTCTGTTCCCACTCCAGGGTGTAGCGGTTGTCGGAGAAGGGCAGATCCCCAAGCGTGAACTCCTCCTCGCTCTTCACCACCACCTCATCCCCGCTCTCCGGCCCGTAGCTCACGGAATGCCAATACGTCACCCCGGCCGCTGCGGGGCTCCCCACGAACGACACCTCGGACGACCCCTCGTCCGGCAATACCCGAAACACTGTCTTCACCGGCGTCTGGGCCTCGTCATCCTCATCCACCGGCACATCCAGGATCCGATCCGACTGCTCCTCATCCACCTCCACCTTCACCACCCAGATGCTCAGCGAGTCGTTGCTCAGATACCACAGGGGGTCATTGCTCGATCCAGGCGGATATGGGCCGTACACCTCAGGTCGGAACGTGTAGAAGTCCGGATCGTATTGTTGCGTCTCGAACCAGTACGTGTCCGGTCCCACCACAAACGAATCCCGTACCCCGTCCACCATCTCCCAGATGCTGTCGATCCGCACATACGGCACCCGCTCCCCCCACGCCCCTACCAACGAGTGCGAACAGGTCGTGACTGGATATCAACAGAAGGGGTAACTACTCAGGAGGCATCCTCCCGGGCCGGGATGCCTCCTGAGGGAAGTGGGCGAGTGGATGTGGCGCTGCTGGCTGGATGACGACTACGTGGTGTTGACGGCCGGGACGAAGGGGTTGCCCAGGAAGACTCGGCACAAGGCTTCCAGGGCGTTGAGGCCGTTCTTCCGCGCCGTCGAGACGTAGCCGCGGATACGGCAGAAGTCCACGAGGGCGTCAAAGCTTCGGAAGGTGCCGGAGATCTTCTGCCGCAGCTTCATCATCCGCAGATCGCGCTCCGAGAGGTTGTTGTCGAACGGGACCGAGAAGTCGCGCATGAAGGCGAGGATGCCGTCGGGGTGGTTCCGGAATCGGTCGAGCAGGTTGCGGGCTTTGCTCTGCTTGCGGCGTCCCCGGCGCGTGGGGCCAGCCGACGGTTCCATGAGCGGATTCTGCGCGTAGCCGGCTTCCACGATCTGCTGATATCGCTTGAGGAACCAGTCGAGATCCTCAACCGGCAGGGCGGCGAGGCCCGCGTCGCGGGCGGTATCGGCCGCCGTCTTGATCGCCAGCAGATGGTCGATCATGGTTTTGGCCCACGCCTGGCCTTGCTCCTCCCACAGGAAGATGAGTTCGCGCAGGAGGTGCGCGTTGCAGAAGGCGTGGTCGCAGTCGTACTTCAGGTAAGAGTCCCAGAAGTCGTGGACGGCGCGGCCCCGGAAATAGGGCAGGATGCCGGCGGCGTTCATGGCTTCGCACCCGCGCCGCGTGTGCGCGAAGTACCAGGTCAACCAGTGGGTCGAGACGGTGTGCAGCCAGTGCAGGCTGCCGGTAGCGCGCACGCCGGTCTCGTCAAAGCCTGCCACGTCGGCGGTGGCTGCCTGTGCGCGGATGAGTTCGTCGACCGGCTGCAGCCGCCGGGAGCACGCGGCGGAGAGGTTGGCCAGCGTTCCTTCACTGAACGTGGCGCAGGCAAAGAGGTCGCGCATGATCTCGGTCAGCCGATCGAAGGGCAGCAACTGGTACTCCTTGAGATAGACGGCCACGCTTTTGACGCGAAGGCCGTACTGCACGGGGGCCGCGGCCTCCGGCGGAAACGCGGCGCGGTTGACGCAGCCGCAGGTGCAGGTCTTGACTTCGGCCTGGTGCTCGGTGACCTCCAGCTTCGGCTCGGGCAGATCGAAGACCTGTCGGCGTTCGACGCGGTCCGGGGCCTGTTGCGTCAAAGAGCGGCCACACCCCACGCAGCGTTCGACCGGGTGGCGCACCGTGCGATCCGGCTTTGCCACCATGCGCAGGGTCCGGCCCGGATGGCCGGGCTGGCCGCCGGTGGGCCGCTCGCTGGGCGGGCGCAGGCTCTTGGGCTTGGGTGTGCTTAGACCGTCGGAGGACGGCGGCTTACTGCTGTTGTGGGAGTCCTTCGCCACCTGCTCTTCCAACTGCCGCACCCGCCGTTCGCTGGCCTCGAGGCGTATCGTCAGATCCGGCACCTGCCGCTCCAGGGCGTGGATAGCACCAGCGGCGTCATGGAGTCGCGCGTCCATCTCCACTAGTACGCGCACGACGGTTTCCTCGCCGGCGCGATAGATCGCCCGAGCCTCTTCCCGTGTCATCACCTGTCCGCCCTTCCTTCGGTTCGGGAGCAGGCGAATGCACACAACTCCCGCCGGAAGTCCGTGACGAGTGGGTACAGATACACGTCCTTGACCGCGGCGCGGATGCGATGCTCGCGGTCATTCCGGGTCCGGCCCTGTGTCGCGCCCAGCCGCAGCCAGTTGGCCGCCCGGTAGCAGGTTCCCTTGAAACGGTCGCGGTCCACGAACGTCTCCACCGCATGCACAGGATGCCCATACTTGGCCTGCCAGTCGGCGCGAATACGGCGGGCGATCAAGCCCAGCACATGACTCGCCAGATGCGGAACCTCAACCCACGGCAGGATCAGAAAGCGCGTGTTGTTGGTCAGCCCCTGCAGGTTGCGCGCCCGCGTGGCGCGATCCCACCCCAGGAAGGCGTCGCGTGGTGCGCACTTCCACGCCGCCGACCCGAACAGCAGAGAGGCCACCGGCTGGCCCAGGCGGTCACGCACCAGATACCGGAGGTTCTCACCCACCGTGTTGCGGTGACCAAGGTAGTGGTAACGAGCCAGCAGACTGTTGAACAGCCGCAGGTCTTCCGAGCCGGGCGCGACGACGCTCACGGCCAGCGGCCGCACGTCGCGCAACGCGCGGCGAATCGGCTCGGTCGCATGCGCCACGACCGGCACGCGGCGATTGCGGAACCCGTTAGGTGAGGGGCTGCGACGCTTCGGCAGGTGGATGTGGCCGGATCGTTCCAGCTTCAGCAGCAGCGTGCGCGCCGCCATATCCTTGAGGCGGCCGTGTGCAGTCCGCCACTCCCAGAGACGACACAGCTCCTGGCTCAGTCGGCTTCTGCCCCACTCAGGATGTGCGGCCAGCAGATGCCGGATCTGATCGATCTCCTGGCCGCACAGATGGCGGCCTTGTAGCACCAGAGTAGAAGTCATGGGAGACAAGGTAGGGCGTGGGAGGCGATGAGTCCAGCCCAAAACGCACCTCCGCTTTCGCACCACCTGCCAATGCGATACTCCCCTCCGCCTACCTCCCCCTCATCAGCTTGTGCCTACCTGAGTAGTTACC
>JAFGKV010000242.1 GCA_016928395.1 Candidatus Fermentibacterota bacterium
GCATGTGGCCGGCCGTATCGCCCGGGCGGGCATCGAGCCGGTCGGCGTGGGCATTCTCGATGAGAGCATCCGCGAAGTGGTCGCGGACTCCATAGTGATACACAAGATTGAGGACCTTCCGGCTCAGCTCTGCAAGCTGCTGGGCCGGGCATTACGGAAAGGACTGAAACATGTTGGATAAGAAGATGGAAATGATGCTGAGTGTCGCCAACCTGCTGACGGCTGAGGATCTGGAGATGCTGCGGGCAGGGGCAACGGGTACGGGGTCGGAAGTGATGACTCCACCCGGTGACGATCCTGACCACCAGAAGGAGTCGGAGGAGGATCCCGTCGCGATCACGGATGGCCCTGATGATGCCGACGGCCATGACACCAATACTGCGTTGCCCGTTGATTCGGATGGCCAGGCGCCGACCACAAGGGCGGCCAGACAGACTCGATCCTCTATCTCGCATGCATCCATGGCCCGCGGCGAGTACGAACGGCAACGAACGCGGGAGTCCAAAATCTCGACCGCCTGCGTCGGCCACGAGCGGGAAAAGCACGACTGGTGGCCGGTGGGTACTGAGTTGATCGGCCGTATCGGTTCCGAGACCTTCACCGCCATGGTGGTGGAGAACGCTCAGGTCAAGAGTGGCCGTAGCCTGCTGATCACCTCCGGCCCGGCCAACGGTAGAGTCTGCCTCACCCCGACCCGCGCAGCCATCGAAGCCACCGAACACTACCGCCAGGCCAACAACCTTGGACGAGGTGGTGGTGTCACGAACGGCTGGGATTTCTGGAAGCCGAGGACGTGAATGCCTCCCTCTCTTCTTCTCTCTGCGCCCTACGGGGCGCATCTCCTCACGAGGTAGCGGGAGCTCTATTCGGTCATCAGAGACCGTCATGCACACCAAGGAAACCGAGGCTTCCCTGGCTGTTCGTGCAAATCGCCGGATATGTCGAGGCAACTGCGCGCTCGCCATCGCTCGCGCTGCGCAGCTATTTGCCGCTATGCACAGTGCCGAGGGAATTGCACCATGCCGTTCGCCTGACGAGGCTTCGGCCGATCCGTCACTGCTTGACCGCCTCCAGGCCAGGCCCGGACAAGTCAAGTTTTGTGAGCACCCCGCTCGGCGGCAGACCCTGTAGCTTCACGTGCCACTGCCTTGAATACGGCACCATGGGCGGCGTCGCGGCAGCGCAGAGTTCAAGGATAAGGCAGATAACCGCCGAGGCCAGACAATGTCTCATCCATTCCTCAGGGTGAGAGAGTGGAGGTTTCGACATCGGTTCCTGCAGGATCACATCGCCGACAGCGGTTCCAGGACGATGTTGCGGTATTCGATTGGCGCCCCTTCGGACTGCAGGCAGATCGCCCCGCGGGCAACGTTACAGTTCGTGGCATGATTGACCAGAACCCCGTTCACCAGGACGATCACCTCGTTGCCCTTGCATGTGATCTCCATGTGGTTCCACTCGCCAAGCGGCTTCTCAGAGCCGTCGGTGAGATTCAGATGCCGACGACCCTGGCGGCGGGCTTCTTCATTCGCCACGTCCAGTTCCGTCCCGATGATCCAGAAGTCGCCCGCGTTGTCCTTGGCAAGTTGAACCTCGATCGATTTCGGCCAGATACCCAGCGTTCGAGGTGTGGATGAGTGCACCAGCACCCCGTTGTTGCCTCCCTGAGTACCAGGCGGCCAACGCCACTCCAGGCTGAGCACGTAGTCACCGTACTCATTCAGTGTCCGAAGCACGCCGCTGGGTTGGCCCTTGCACCTAAGCACGCCATCGGCCGCTGACCAGACATCCTCCATCTTCACGCCTGCTTCGCTCAGATCGCAGGTCCAGCCGGTCAGATCCCGGCCGTTGAAGAGTTGGATGGACGTTGATGTCTTTTCCGCAGGGCCCGAGGCCGGGCCACCTCCCAACTGACAACCCCAGATCAGAACCAGAATGCCTAGGCTCGCCGCATGTCTGTACCGCATGATTTCGCTCCTGCCGGACTGTCACCCAGTGTATCAAAGATAGCCCTGCCCGACTCCGCCGTCGGACCGTGTCCTGCCATTGTATAGCGCCCCGCTGAGCCAACCACTTCTCGATCCCCTCCTCGGACCCCGCCGTCATCCCCTCGTCATCCAGGTGGCACCGCGTTTAGCTCTTCTTCGGATACCATATATGCGGCAGCCCTTGTCAGGGCAGAAAGGCAGGACAGCGATGAATCGGTACCACATGCACAGACACCTCTCACTTGACGGCAGGGTTCGGGACATCAGGCATAGCCGGCCGCGAGGCGACTACGTCAGCGCCGACCTTGGCCCCTGGGGGCTTCCCCCGACAGAGTATGTCGGTCCTTTGCCCCAACGCTACGAGTCCCACCCTGGCTTCGCCCAATTCCCGGAAGCAGAGTACGAGACATACGATCCGGGATTGCCCAATCACCGGACACCGATGATTCGCGATTCAGGACCGGAACCTGTGCGCCGCCAGCCTATTCCTGGTTATGACGATTGCCGGATGACCCCAGACATTCTTGA
>JAFGKV010000038.1 GCA_016928395.1 Candidatus Fermentibacterota bacterium
CTGAGGCGATTGACGCCTACTTTGCAGCAGTGCAGGCCAATGCCGAGTACACTGAGGCATATTTCGCCATGGGGACTGCTCAGAAGAAGCTCAACAAGAACGCCGAGGCCCTGGCAGCCTTCGACCGGACCGTACAGCTCAATCCGAAGATGCCGGAAGCCCATTACATGAAGGGATCAACCCTGCGCGCGCTGAACCGGCTGAAGGATGCCGCTGAGGCTTATCAGGCGGCGCTGGCCGTCAGCCCCACCTATGCCCTTGCCCACTACTGGCTTGGCGAGACCCACAAAGAACTCGGGCAGTATGACGCCGCCATAGCTGCGTATACCGCAGCCATCAAGTACGATGTGAGGAAGTATGCCAAGGCGTACTGCAAGATCGGCGATATCCTCGAACTCAAGGGCGATCTCCAGGGCGCGCTGGAGCAGTACGGCAAGATGCCGGCCTATGACCGGCAGTGGCACACATATGCCCAGGACAAGATCAAGTATATCAATTCGGTATTGAAGAAGCAATCGTCATAGACCGGCGGGGGCGCGCGGTGGGGTTGTCCTCCCGCGCGCAGTCGTCACTCCCTTCACCCTTCGGCCGGAGGGGCATATGAATCCTCAGATCTTCCGGGAGTATGATATTCGGGGCCTCGTCGACATCGACCTCTCCGAGGAGGTTTTCCACGCGATAGGCCAGGCATATGGCACCTATCTTCTCCAGCTTGGTCCCACGAGCACCGTGGTCGCCCGCGACAACAGGCTCAGTTCGCCCGCCTATGCGGGCGCACTCATCAAAGGGATCCTCTCCACCGGTGTTCACGTCTTCGACGCTGGCCAGGTTCCCACTCCGGTCATGTATTTCGCCGTTTCCCGCATGGGCCATGAAGCCGGTATCATGGTGACCGCCAGTCACAATCCGGTGGAGTACAACGGGTGCAAGCTGCGCACGGCCGCGCAGATTCTCTACGGCCCGCACATTCAGAAGCTGCGGGCACTCATCGAAGCCGGCGCATTCGCCCGCGGATCGGGAACCCTGACATCTCTGGATGTGGCAGGACGGTACCTGGAAGAGGTGAGCGCTCTGGTGCATCTACGCCGGCCGATCCGGGTCGTACTGGATGCAGGTAACGGCACGACATCAGACCTGGCGCCTCAATTGCTGGCCATGGCCGGCGCCGAGGTAATACCGCTGTATTGCGAGTCAGACGGCAGTTTCCCCAATCATCTCCCGGACCCGACCGTCGAAGAGCATATGGCGGATCTGGCAGCCATGGTACGCGAAACCGGGGCCGATCTGGGCATCGGTCTTGACGGTGACGGCGACCGGATCGGTGCCGTGGATGAGGCGGGGCGGATGGTCTGGGGTGATCGTCTCCTGGCCCTGTATGCACAGCGCATCCTCCCCGCTCGCCCTTCTCCGGTGGTATTCGATACCAAGTGCTCCCAAGCCCTCATCGATGAAGTCACTCGCCTGGGCGGTACCCCCGTGATCTGGAAGACCGGCTATCCGCACATCAAGAGCAAGATGGATGAGACCGGTGCCCTTCTGGCCGGCGAGATGAGCGGCCACATGTACTTTGCGGATACCTACTTCGGCTACGACGACGGCATGTTCGCGGCCCTGCGCCTCTTGGAGGCCGTGGCCGATAGCGACGAGTCCTTCAGCGCCATCATGGCGAGGATTCCCGAGTATTACAGTACCCCGGAGTTGCGGCTGACCTGCACCGATGAAGACAAGTTCAGGATTGTGGATGAGATCGCCCGGCACTTCTCCAGCGGCTATTCCGTTATCGATGTTGATGGAGTGCGGGTTCAGTTTGAGGATGGGTGGGGCCTGGTGCGCGCATCCAACACTCAACCCGTTCTGGTGGTGAGGTTTGAAGCCAAGACCGCCCAACGGCTGGAGGAGATCCGAGGGATGTTCCGCTCGCTTCTCGCCAAGTTCCCACAGGTGGAGGCATTGCCCTGAGCGCCGTTTCCTTACCATGAGTCGCCTTCTTCAGGCCTTGTTCTCGCCCTCCACGATGGCGTGGCGCCATGGGATTGGCCCTTGATGCGCCTGATGGGGCTGCGTCCACCACATAGAGTCGCATCGAGCTCGGGCTCCCTGGTGATCGTCGGCGGCGCAGAAGACCGCTCAGGCGACAGCGCCATTCTTGGGCGGCTGGTTTCGCTGTGCGGCATCAGCGATCCGGAGGTGGTGGTAGTAGACGCCGCCTCCCGGACGCCGGCGCGGTTTGTCCGCCATTACCGGCAGACGTTCGAGGCACTCGGCGCCCGCGTCGTGCATGCACCCCGTCTCAATGGTCCCCAGGATGGGGACACTGCCGATTTCCTGTCCATCGTGGAGCGTGCCCACCTGGTCTACTTCGCCGGAGGAGATCAGGCTCGTCTGGTCCATGTGCTTCGCGGAACCCGGGCGCACGAGTGTTTGCTCGCCCGGCATTCTGGCGACGGCGTGGTGATCGGCGGCACCAGCGCGGGCGCCGCGGCGTTGAGTCGAACAATGATCTCCCGGGGTGACTCGAATCTGTGGCCGCGCAAGGGGTCGGTGCGCATAACGGAAGGCCTGGGTTTCACCGATCTGATCATAGACCAGCACTTCTCCCAACGGGGCAGGCTCGGCAGGCTCATGGAGGCGCTGGCCATGCCGGGCCACGACGCCCGTGGTGTGGGTGTCGATGAGAACACGGCCTTGGTGCTCTTCCCCGACGGCAGCGGCGAGGTCATAGGGGAGGGCGGTGTCGCCGTGGTGACGCTGACCGGCGACAAAGGGCCTTCGTGGTCGAGGACAGGGCCTCGAGATATCGTGTCGCTTTCGGTGGAATTGAGCGTGTTCCGAAGCGGCGATCGGATAGGGTATCTGGGCACCACGGAAACCGCCGCCGCCCAGGACCCAGCGTGAGAGATGCAGATGACAGTGAGATGCCATGCGTCGGCTTAGGCACGGTGCGGCATTGCCGCGCACAGGCACAGTGCCACCCCGCCATCCGCGGGCGTGAGGGGATCTCACGGAAGGATCTTTACATGGAAGCCATCGTTGTGTTCGTGACCGCTGCAAATTCGGACGAGGGTGAGCTGATTGCCCATCGGCTGCTGGATGCCGGGCTTGTTGCCTGCGCGTCTGTGGTCCGGGATGTATCCTCGCATTTCATCTGGCGCGGGACCAGGACCCAGGCCGATGAGTGCCTGCTGGTCATGAAGACGCTTCGTTCCCGGTTCGCCGATCTCTGCCGCGAAGTTCGCGACGCCCACAGCTACGAGGTACCGGAGATCATCGCGTTGCCCATACTTGAAGGCGACGAGGCCTATCTCTCCTGGCTCAAGGAGGCGGTCGATGCGTCCTGAGCCCGCCGCGCCGTCTTGCGTCGTACGGCAGGCTCCGCGTGAACCGACGCCAGGGTACGGGGGTGTGACCGTTCGATGGCTGGGGCATGCGACGGTGCTGCTGCGGTACGGGCATCAGGAGATCATGACTGATCCTTTGCTTCGGATGCGCCTGTTTCATCTGCGCAGGCATGCCGATGCGCCGTCTTTCGGCCCTGCCTACTCCGGGCGGCGGCTCACCGTACTGATCAGCCATTTGCACCAGGATCACCTGGATGTTCCTTCATTGCGGATGTTGCCCACCAGCGCAACGGTGGTGGTGCCTCCCGGTGCGGGATTCTACCTGGCGAAGCGTATCCCTCACACGGTGGTGGAACTAGGCGTAGGCCAGACTCTCCGCACTGGCGAGGTCGTGATCACGCCTGTCCCCGCCTTGCACGGGGGAAGGCGTCGCCCAGGCATCGGAGCCGTGGCTCAAGGCTACATGGTCCGCGGCGACACCAGCGTCTACTTCGCGGGTGATACCGGTTTCTTCGATGGGTTCGCGGAGGTGGGCGCCACCCACCACCCTCACGTCGCACTCCTGCCGGTCTGGGGCTATGGACCCCGTTTGGGCAAACATCACCTGACACCTCACAGTGCAGCATGCGCTCTTTCCTTGTTGAGGGCCAGTGTTGCCATTCCCATCCATTGGGGCACACTGCGGCCCTTCGGGGTGCGCGCCGGCGGCTTTCTCACCGATCCCCCGTTGGATTTCGCGCGCCATGCAGCCGCTCTGGCACCCCGCTCCCATGTCAGGATTCTCAAGCCATGCGAGGAGATGCACGTCGCGGCCTGAAATTGCCACCCGGCGCTGCCGCTGATGTCGCCGTAGCGCCATGACCCGGCGTATCTTTGCCCGAGGCGTACAGGCTCTTCTGATACTGGGCGTTGAGACCCTGACCGTGCTCGCGCTCGTTCGCCAGCTCCCCGGGCTCGGGTTCGGTGATCGTGGCCATCCGGGGGCCGTGCTGGTGCCTGCCTTGGTGTTGGGTGTGGCCAATGCCGCCATCCGGCCGCTCATGATCGCGGCCACGGTCCCCATGGGGATACTGGGGTTTGCCACCGTGACCACCGCGCTCAACTGCCTGCTCCTGCTTCTTTTCCGAGGGCTTGGGTATTTCCAGCTTCTTGGCGGGCACACCTTGGTGCTGAGCGCGGCCGTGTTGGCGGGAGTCAATGCGGTGGTGAGCACTGTCTCCTACATCGACGAGGAGGACCGGTTCTACCGCCGGGTCATACGTCGCCTTCTGCGGACCACTGAGCCCTCGAAAGACCCCACGCCCGGCCTGCTCATCATTGAGATTGACGGCCTGGCCTACCCCTATGTGCAGCATGCCAGGGCGCGCCGGTGGATTCCCTCACTGGACGCGCGCATCCGAGACGGACGGCACGTTCTGGTGGAATGGAATTGCGGTGTTCCCTCGCAGACCTCGTCATCACAGGCCGGGATCATGTACGGCGACAATGACGACATCCCCGCCTTTCGTTGGTTTGAACGAGAGCGGGGCGTGGTGGTGGTCTCCGGCAATGCCCGGGACGCAGCAGCCATGGAGGAACGGCTCTCCCGAGGCCAAGGGCTGCTTCGGGGCGGGTCCAGCGTCAACAATCTGCTCTCCGGCGATGCGGACGCCGCTGCCCTTACCTTGAGCCGGCTCGGGGGCGGGCTCCATCGATCCGGGGAGGTGTTGCAGTTCTTCACCGATCCCTACTGTCTTAGCCGTGCGCTCATTCTGGTGCTCTGGGAACTTATGGTCCAGGGTGTTCAGGCGGCCCGGGAGGTAGTGCGCCACCCCTTTCACCGGGGCCACGGGCCGCTCTACCCCCTGCAGCGGGCGCTTTCCACGGTGGTGCTCCGCGATTTGAGCACATTCCTGGTGGTCAGGGATCTCATCCGAGGCATGCCTGCAATCTACGTATCCTACCTCGGGTATGACGTCGTTGCCCATCAGAGCGGCCCCGCCTCAGCGGATGCTTTGGGCGTGCTCTCCGCCATCGACCGGCAGGTGGGACGTCTGATGGATGTGGCATCCCGCTATGCATCACGACCCTACTGCGTCGTGGTGCTGTCGGATCATGGACAATCCCCGGGCGAGAGTTTCGCCGACCGTCACGGAATAACCCTCACCCGGCTGGTGGAGGGGCTGGTGCAGGGGATACCCGTGGGTGAAGTCCGAGCCGACCCCCCGAGGTATCTGCACGCGCTGCTGGAGGAGGTGCGTGGGTTCGAAGACCTCCCGACGTTGGGGCCGACCCGCAAGCGGGCCATCCGTCGCGGCCGTCTCTATCTCGCCCGGCACATCGAGGGGCCGGTCGCCGAGCAGGAGGCGAAGGGACAGGTTGTCGTATGCTGTTCGGGAAACCTGGCTCATGTCTACCTGCCCCAGGGGGGTCACACCCTGAGCCTGGAGGAGATAGACACGGCACATCCGGGCCTGATTCCCGGGCTCTTAGGCCATCCCGGCGTGGGATTCCTGCTGGTGCGGTCGACCCGTCGCGGTCTGCTTATCCTCGGACGCAGCGGGCTCCGCGAGGCGTGCTCCGGCGTAGTGGAGGGTGATGATCCCCTTCGACACTTCGATGATCCGTGGCGAGCCTGCCGGCAACTGGCCCGGCTGGCGGGATTCTCTCACAGCGGCGACCTCGTGGTGAATAGTTCGGTGGAGGGTGAGATGGTGTTCTCTTTCGAAGACCAGCGCGGGTCGCATGGCGGCCTGGGAGGGCCTCAGAACCACCCCTTCCTCGTCTGCCCCGTGGCCTTGACGCCGGCCGGATCCGCAACGTCACCGGTGGAACTCTACCGGGTTCTGCGCCCCCTCAATCCTACGGCCAACGCAGCCACCGGTTGATGGCTCAGGCGCGGCCCAAACCCAGGGCGCGCAGAATCCGGCCGTGGACAGTCTTGACCGCTCCCCGGCCGTGTATCCGGCGGAGCAGACCCTTGGCGTCATAGTGATCGATGAGGGGCGCTGTTTCCCGCACATACACTGCAAGCCGCTTTTGGATGATGGCCGGATCATCGTCGGCCCGGGCCCTGCCGGTCAGCCGGCGCACAAGTTCCGCCTCGGGTACATCCAACAGCACCACCGCCTCAATGGCGTGTCGTGTTTCGGCGGCCATCCTTTCCAAATGAGCGGCCTGCTCCACGTTGCGGGGGAAGCCGTCCAGCAGGTAGGTTGCTGGCCCCGGCCTCAGTCGTTGTGCCACAAGAGCAGCCACCGTGTCATCGGGCACCAAACGCCCCTCGTCCAGATATGCCGCGGCTTCCCGCCCCACCGGGGTGCCGCGGAGGCGGGCTTCCCGGAGCAGTTCGCCGGTGGAGAGATGAATCATACCGCACCGAGCCGCCAAGAGCGCCGCCTGAGTGCCCTTCCCGGATCCCGGCGGCCCTACGAGTACGAGTATCACAGGTTCCTCCTTGGGATTATCACCGCACGCTCCTGCACGGTGATCAGACATCATTTCGGTGCCCGGCTCTGGGCCGGAGTCGGAGAGAGGGTTCAGGCCGTCACCCGCCCCCGCGCAGTTGGGCCTTTCGGGTCTCGCGGTTCGGCCTCTTGCTTCTCAATGATCCTGATGGGCAATCGGCCATGGTCAGGACCGCGGTTCTTGCTCCAGAAGATGCCGCTGCAGAACAAGGCGACACAGCCCTTGTGCGGCTATGCGGTTTCCATCCTCCGTCCAGTGGCCTTCCCTGGGAAACAGGGGATCGGTTCCCGAAGCAGCCGCGGCACGAAAGTCATCGAGTAGATCCAGATACGGAAGTTCCATCGATTCCAGCAGTTCGGCCAGCCGTGAACGCGGCAAGGCCGGGTTCAGGTTCGCTCGCGCCAGCATCGGTTTGCGGCGGATGAGCCTGTCTACTTCGTCCGGGTAGATCGCCAGGCGGCCGGGCACCACGAGTATGCCCAGGTTCGCGTCGTGTTCGGTGACAATGCCGCGCATCTCGATGAGTAGATCCTCCAGTTGCGCCCACATCCGGTTCTGGATTTCAGTGGGCGTGGCATGCCATACGTGGTACAAACCGCGGACCAGCGCCCGCTCGGCACGGGCGGAAGCGGGTCGAAGCAGCCGCGACAGAGGCGGCACATGCCGGGTGAGAGCGTGAAACACCGGGCTGACAGCCACGGCGTGACGGATGAAATCCGGTGTCAACAAGGGAGCTGCCCGGTGGGGAGGAGGAGGCCATGGGGCGGCCGCCGGAGGCGGGGCGAGATTATCCAGCAGATCATTGTCGGGGAACAGGGCGAGCACCACGGCTGCGGGACGGTAGGTGAACGCCTCGTGCTGCAGGAAGGCAACCTGATTGCGCGTGCCCCACCCATTGCAGGCAGCCGCGGTGACCTCCACCGGCCTGCCCACGGCCTGGGAGAGAAGCCGCTCGGTGATCTCCTGGCAACTGGCCTCCGGCGGCACCTGGAACGCGGCGATGAACGAGTCGCCCACCAGCAGTACACCGTTGCCCTCTGACCACTGGTCTCTATCGTGCAGCCCCCGGCTGTTGATGGTAACGTATTGGCGAACCTCGCCTTTCACGTACCATCCCTCCGCACTCGGGATATTGAACACGCCATACAGAGGATGGGGGCCGACGAAACGGGTATCGGAATGGAGCCGAAGCAGGCGTATTCCGGCCTCGGTGAGCATCAGGGCGATACCCAGGCCGATGGTTACGGCGCCAAGCCTGAATGCAACGGTACGGAGGGTATGCATGGCGCACCATTATGCGGAACGTCTCCAGGAGTGCAAGCCTTCGTGCACCGGTATCTTGACCGCGAAGCTCGCCGTCGCGACACTTGCCCCGTCTGTCCCCTGATTGCTGCGAGTTTCGATGGCCCTCGGGGATTCGTACGTCATGCCCCGAAGAGAGGAGGTGCCGGTGTCCGACATGATGGTGAGGTGTGCCCGATGCGGCACGGAGAACAGGGTTCCCCGCGAACGGCTGGGAGGCCGGGAGAGGCCCATCTGCGGCCGGTGCCGCGCACCGCTGGAAATCCATTCCGGGCCAAAGGAGTTGCACGATACGAGCTTCGTAGCCGCGCTGCAGGGTTCGGCGGTGCCCGTGCTTGTGGATTTCTGGGCGCCCTGGTGTGGCCCATGCCAGATGGTGGCGCCCGTACTGGAGCGCATCGCTACGGCCTTTGGGGACACATTGATGGTCGCGAAGCTGAATGTTGACGTGAACCACCGGACCGCCGCCCAGTACGGCGTCAGCAGCATCCCGGCCCTCCTCCTGTTCAGGCAGGGCCTTCTGGTGGATCGGCTTGCCGGCGCCCAATCCGAAGCCACAGTGGCCGACTGGCTCCACCACCACGGCATACGAGAGGGATCATGACTTGCACCACGCGGGAGGGAGGGGTGGATTGACTGCGTGCGAGGCAGGAGCCGGCCGGTTGAGGGAACCCTGGCCCGTACTACGGTGTGCGATAGTGTTGACCCTGTAGCCGCCCATGACGGATGGGCTCGCGGCCCGCACATCCACACCGCGACACGCACCACACGTCTACAATGCGGGCAGGATTCTGTTTGGAGGAGTCATGACATTCTACATCGCGAAGACCGTGTCCTTGTCTTTTGACCGCGCCTTGGAGAAGATCGTGGGGGAGTTGAAAAAGGAGGGGTTTAGCATCACCGCCGAGGTCGATGTTGCCAAGACACTGAAAGAGGACTTCGAGGTGTCATTCCGCCGCTACCGGACCCTGAGCGCCTTCCACCCGCTGCTGGCTCACCGAGCCCTGGAGACCGAGGACAAAGCCGGGCTTCTCTTGCCCTGCAACGTAATCGTACAGGAGGTGAGTGCCAGCGCGACCGAGGTGATGGCCGCTGATCCCCGGGCCATGTTCACCGCGACAGGGAGCCCCACGCTGGAGGAGCTGGCCAAGCAGCTGGGGAACAAGCTGGAGAGCATTATCGGTCACGTGTAGACACCATGGCGCCAGCCACCCCTGGCCCGGACGCTCCGGTTGCGTGCCGTGTGTGCGGCGGGCCGGCCCTCTCGCGCACCGTGGGCGTGTGCCGCGCATGCCTCATGGCCGATCCCGCAGCCTCCGGGCGTATCCATGCAGTTCGCCGGGCCTCTCGAGCCCGGTTCGGCCTTCCGGAGGCGCCACCCCGGACTGCGGACGGAATCCGTTGCGCCGAGTGCGCCAATCTCTGCAGTATTCCTGAGGGCGCTCGCGGCTTCTGCGGCCTGCGCACCGTGCGAGATGGCCGCCTCATTCATCTCGCCGGCACCCCATCTAGGGGCTTGCTGCGCTGGTATCGTGATCCTCTTCCCACCAATTGCGTGGCAGACTGGGTATGTCATGGAAGCCGGCAGCCGGGCCGCAGCAACCTGGCGGTGTTCTACGCCAGTTGCACCATGGACTGTATCTTCTGCCAGAACTGGCACTTCCGGTCGATGTCGCCGGAGGGTGCCACGGTATCCGCTCGGGAACTGGCCGATGCCGTGACGCCGCAGACCTTCTGCGCGTGCTTTTTCGGCGGAGATCCGGCCTCGCAGATGGGGCATGCCCTGGCTGCGGGGAAGACGCTGGCCGGCCGAGGAATACGGGTATGCTGGGAGACCAACGGCACCATGCATCCCCGGCTTCTTGACGCGGCCATGAACCTCTCCCTGCATTCGGGCGGCTGCGTCAAGTTCGACCTGAAGGCGTGGGATGATCGGCTGCATCACGCCCTCACCGGCGTCCCCAACCGTCGCCCGCTGGAGAACTTCGCCCGCATAGGGGCCCGGTTCTCCCAGCGGCTTGACCCACCGCTCCTGGTGGCTAGTACGCTGCTGGTGCCGGGCTATGTGATGCCTGAGGAGGTAGGCGCCATCGCCCGCTTCATCGCTTCCATCGACCCTCGCATTCCCTATACTCTCCTTGCCTTTGCGCCGATGTACTTGCTGAGCGACCTGCCCGCCACCTCATTCACTCACGCCCGTGAGGCCGAAGAGGCGGCCCTGGCCGCCGGATTGGAGAGGGTGCGCATCGGGAACCGGCATCTCCTCACCGACGGCGTGTGACAGCCATTCTGGCTGCATCCGGGGGTGGTCTCTCAGAAGGGCGTGGAATGCCCCGGTGGCGCCGCACACGACGGGAAGAGGTGATGCCGTCTCCTCATCTCTGCCGCGGTCGCCCTCAGCGATCTGCCCGGGCCGACTCTCGACCAGTCTCCACCACCCGAGAGCATCTCTGGAGTGTTCATTGGTGAACAAAGCCAGTCGAATGTGAACAGCATGGGGCCACCCCATCCCGGGCCGGCATGCCTAGCGGGACCGTCCGTCGACTCTGCCGTTACGGGGCTTCCTTGACCCTCACGGTGAGAGTGAGTTCGGTCCTTCGAATGGGCATGGTTCCTGCGAGACGTGGTGTTCTCAGCCCGCACCGGAACCGATCGCAACTCAATGGAGGATTCCGTGGTTCGCATGCTCATGCCCGTGGTGGTCTTGGTCATCTCGCTGGTTCCTCAGGTCTGTGCCGCGGTTGAGGCCCTCGTCATTGTCCCGCAGCACTACGGAGCCAACGCGTTCTTCTACCTGAACGACTTCCGGCTGTTCGGCTGGCACATCACCATCACCGGCACCGCCGATACCATCGCGGCGTGTGCCGGTTTCGCCGGTCCGCTGGGATGTCCCCCTTTGGGTGTTGACCTGAGACTGGACGAAATCACGGACATCACCGCCTACGACGTGGTTGCCATCATGTCCTCTGCCCAGCCCGGCACCTCGCCCGCGCAAGACTTGCTGAACAGCCCCCATGCCCTGGATCTGATCCACACCGCCGTCGATTCGGGGTTGGCGGTGGCTGCCTGGTGTGCTTCGGTGAGAGTGCTGGCGGCAGCGGATGTTCTGGACGGCGTCAGCGTCACGGGTAGCCCCGCCTATCAGAGCGAGTATGAAGCAGCGGGGGCCACTTTTGTGGGCGGGAACCACTATCCGGTGGTCGATGAAAACATCGTCACCTGTGCCCGGGGCCGCTACTTCCATCAGGAGAACGCCAATGCCGTGGCCCGGGCTCTGGAATGCAGCCGGCGTAGCCAGCGCCATTGGGGAGCGACCCTCGCTCCCCCGGCCGATCAGACCCGGAACGCGCAGGCTCGCGAGGAACCGGTGTGGTCGACCACCCTGGGCGGCAGCGGCAGTGATCTCTTTGTGGCGAGCTGTCATGCTCCCGACGGTGGTGTTGCGGCACTGGGACTTACCCACTCCCAGGGTTCGGGCCTGTCGGATGTCCTTTTAGCCCTCTTTGCATCCGACGGGAGCGTGCTGTGGAGCCGAACCTATGGCGGATCAGGGTGGGAGAGCGGCGAGGCGATCTGTCCGGCCCAGGGTGGAGGGTACCTCCTGGCGGGAAGCACGACCTCATCAGGCGCTGGGGGGCGGGACATCCTGCTGCTGCGGGTGGATCAGGCGGGCAACGAGGTATGGTCGCGCACCTTCGGGGGCACCGAGATGGACCGGGCGACATCGGTGGCGCAGGGCTCAGATGGCTCCATCGTGGTGGCAGGCTACACCGAATCCTACGGCGCAGGGGAGGACGACGTTTTCGTGGTGAAGACCGACGCGAACGGCGCCGAGATCTGGACCAGGACCATGGGCAGCAGCAGCTCCGAGCGGTCGGGCGCCATCTCGCCTACTGCCGACGGCGGGTATGTCATGACCGGCTCCACCGGAGGGTTCGGCGCCGCCAATCGTGATGTCTGGCTCGTGAAGCTTCGTGAGGACGGCTCCGAAGAGTGGTTTCGCATCTACGACGGAGTCAGCGGCGCGCCCGAAGCGGCTATGGACGAAGGCCACGCCGTGGTACAGATGGCAGACGGCGGCTATGCGGTGGCCGGCGTCAGCGACCGGCCC
Source organism: Candidatus Fermentibacterota bacterium (assembly GCA_016928395.1). Taxonomy (GTDB): domain Bacteria; phylum JAFGKV01; class JAFGKV01; order JAFGKV01; family JAFGKV01; genus JAFGKV01. The sequence goes on from JAFGKV010000038.1 coordinate 12,199, forward strand.
ATTCCCACCTCAGCCGGCGATCTCCTCTGCGCGTTTCTGATCCGTACGGATCACATGGGCACGGAGCTGTGGCGCCGAAGGTATGGGGAGAACTCTCTTCAGGATCACGCCAGGTCACTGGTGATGACCGATGACGCCCTGATCATGGCTGGTGCTACCACCGACGCTACCACCGCACGCACGGCTGCCTTGGTGATAGCCACCGATCTCGAGGGAAACGAACTCTGGCGCTGCCTCGTGGACGACGAACACCATCAATGGGGCAACGCCGTCTCCCACTCACCCACTACCGTATGCATTGCGGGATACGCGGAGTCATACGCTGGTGACATGGATGCCTGGGTGGCTGGTCTCTCCACGTTGCGTGCGCGGTTTGGGGCGACGCCTCGATCGGGACACGCTCCCTTGCCCGTGCAGTTCTTGGACCAGTCATTGGGCGAGGCACTCTCATGGTCGTGGGATCTAGACGGCGACGGTATGGCCGACTCAGACGGGCCCGACCCCCTCTGGACCTATGCCGGCCCCGGCGTCTACCCGGTGACGCTCACCGTGGGTGACGGAGCGCAGACCTCCATCGCCTTTGAGGAAGACTTCATTCGCGTGTTCGACGGGGAGTCAGCGTTGGAGTTCAACGGTCAGAGCGGTTCGGCGATCTGCGCGGCATCCCCCTCGTTGAGCGTTGTGGATGCCGTCACCGCAGAGGCCCTTATCAAGCCCTGCGGCTGGGGAGAGGCGACAGCAACAGGGTATGGGAGGATCGTGGAGAAGACGAGCTTCGGGCTGTACCTTCACGGCCAGGGGCCGACATACAATGATCAGAGTCTGCTCTTTATGGTGAAGAATGAAAGCGGTCCGCCGAGGATCTGTGCCTCGCCGGCCAATTCCCTCATGCTGGACAGGTGGCAACACGTCGCTGTCGTGTATGATGCCGTGGCAGGAGTAGCCCTCTTCATCGACGGCGAATCGCAGGAGGTCACGTACTCGACCGTGCCCTCAGGCCCTCTCAGGGACAATGCCGGCATGGATCTGATTATCGGCAATACTGCCGCAGACAGCTACACCTTTGACGGCATCATCGACGAGGTCAGAGTGTGGCGGGTGGCCCGGTCAGCCGACGAGATCCAGGACGCCCGCACCCGGTATCTGAATGGTGACGAAGACGGCCTGGCAGGGTACTGGAGGATGAATGAAGGGTCGGGAGATTGGCTGGGCGACCTCTCGCCCAATGGAAACACTGCGGCCATCGCCATCGCGAGATGGGCGCAGGGCGGGCTCCCGGCCGGTGTGGCTGACCACGGCGGATCAGGCGGGAACACCCCCTCAGCTTTGACGCTCCTCTCCATAGCCCCCAATCCTTTCACCGACCGCACCGCGGTGGCGTTGCAGGTGAGGGTTCCCTTGAGAATCGAAGCCGCCGTGTTCGACGTTGCCGGGCGCAGGGTGCGCCGCATCATGCGCGGCGAGTTGCCTGCCGGCAGGCATGTTCTGGCCTGGAACGGGCGGGATGACCGTGATGTGGCCGTCGCGCCAGGCCCGTATGTGTGGGTTGTACGTGGCGGCGACGGATCGTTCAGCACTCCAGTGGTGATGAATCGGTAGGAGCTTCGCCAGTCCCGCGCCGTCGCCAACGCGCGAGAGCAATCGAATCCGGCCTCCGCCTGTGGCCTTGTGGCGTGGAGCCCAGCCTTCGTCTGGTTTTGGGGGACTATTCTACTATTAGAATAGCCTTTCGAGCGCTCCTTGGCCACCCCGAGTACTCAGCTTTGGATACCCTGCCGGCAGGAATTCGGGCGTCGGAACGTGCCACCCGCCCATCGCGAGAAGCACGACTCACATCGTGATTGACTTCGGCGACGAGGCTGCGAGTTTACTGGGTGCGTCATGTGACGCGAGTATCGTCATCACACGACATCCTGCCACCCTGCACCTGAAGGCGTGGCCGCAGGGCAGCGCCGCAGATGCGGATCGCGCACTGGGGGCGGGAGAATGGGCCGTTCGTGTTTGCCGCGAAGGAATTCTTACGGATGAGCAACCAGACCTCGGCATCGGTGTACAGCGCGCGGGCTACGAAGATCTTCGGAGTCCTGGGCATGCCCTCCGCGTTCCCAGGGAACGGGCGCCCGTGCCTGTCGACTTCCGATCACCTCAGTCCCGCCAGGGTCGGCCAGATTCCGCATCCGCCGTATTCGGCGCGTTGCGCATCGTGAGGGAGGCACTATGAAGACCGGATTGGTGTGCATCGGCGCTCTGTTGCTTCTCAGTCCTCTGTTCTGGGGCAACGACAGTTGCATGGCCACGGAAGACTTCGCGGCGCGCACGGGCAAGGCCTGTGCGTTCTGCCACGAGACACCCAACGGCGGACCGCTGCACCATGTCGGCATCGCCTATATCCGAAACAGCTACCGTTACCCCATTCCTGAGAGGGTTCTTGCCAAGTCGGCGCGCCTGGGAGAGCCGAAGTCGAGGACGATCAGGCTGATCTTCGGCTATCTGCATTTGGTCGCCGCATGCCTTCTGGTCGGCACCATGTTCTACGTCCACGCGTTCGTGAAACCCTGTTCTCTGAAGGGAGGCATACCGAGGGGAGAACGAATTCTAGGGCTCATCTGTCTCGCGCTGCTCTTGGCGACGGGGATCCACCTCACCTGGTATCGTCTTGATTCCTTCGCGGCATTCTTCCAGAGCACCTTCGGTACATTGCTCTTCGTCAAACTGGTCTTGTTTGCGTGCATGCTCGTGTCGGCCCTGATCGCCGTCACCGTCGTACACCGCCGGATGCGCCGGGAGGCGTCCGCTCCTCCTTCCTCGCATACAGGATTCGCCAGGGGCGACCTGCCCTCGTACGACGGGCAGGATGGCAGGCCAGCGTATGTCCTTTTCCGGGATGTCGTGTACGATGTGACGAACAGCCCGAAGTGGAAAGATGGCGGCCATTTCCGGAAGCATGGAGCCGGCCGCGACTTGACCAAGGCCATAGAAGGCGCCCCCCACGGCGACGAGGTATTTGCCGGCATGCCGGTGATTGCGAGAGGGGTAGCCGAAGCCCACCCCCCGCACGAGGACGAGGCGATGAGTCGCGTCAGGAAGGTATTTGTCGGGATGGCATACGGGAACTCGGCCGCGGCGTTTTTCATCCTTCTCTGCGTTGCCTCCTGGCGTTGGGGATTCCCGATTCGCGTAGCGCCGACGGACCACACTCGCAGGGCCGCGGTCGCGCATAGTTGTGTGGAGTGTCATCAGAAAGAGAAACCCGGCATCTATGCCGACTGGCGTGGCAGCATGCATGCGGCCGTGGGGGTCGACTGCGTCGACTGCCACGGGCTGCGCGACGCGACCGATCCCGTGGTGAGTGCCGCGCATCTGAAGAATTCCGCCACGCCAGTGTCCGCCCTGGTCACGCCCAGGCGGTGCGCGCAGTGCCATCAGGATGAGGTCGAGCAATATGGCAGAAGCAAACATGCCCACACGCTGGAGATCATAGGAACCATCGACAAGTGGATCATCCACGGGATGAATAACGAGATTGAGCGCACCACCGGATGCTATGCCTGTCATGGGACTGTCGTGCAGTTCGCCGGGGGAACGGCGGCGGAGGGATCGTGGCCGAACGTCGGTGTGGGAAGGGCCAATCCCGACGGTTCGCTGGGCAGCTGTACCAGTTGCCACACGCGGCATCGCTTTTCCATCATCGAGGCGCGAAAACCCGAAGCGTGCGGCCAATGTCACCTGGGCCCCGACCATCCCCAGATCGAAATCTACACCGAGTCAAAGCACGGCGCGATCTATCATGCCGAAGGCGACGGGTGGAACTGGAGGCCTGACGATGCGCAGTGGCGCGCCGGCCGCGACTACCGCGCGCCGACCTGCGCCGGGTGCCACATGTCCGAGGCCCCAACGGTCAGCACGAGTCATGACGTGACGGAACGCCTGGCCTGGGAGTTGCAGGCGCCCTTGACGGTCAGGCCTTCCGAGTTCGCAGCGTTCCCCGCGAAGACCTCGTGGGAGGCCGAACGAGAGAAGATGCGGCAGGTGTGCCTGCAGTGCCATTCCGAGGGATGGACCTCGGGCCACTTCCGGAATCTTGACCGGCTCATCGAGCACTACAATACCGACTACTATGAACCGGTCCATAGGGAGCTGACCAGGCTGTACGCCTCGGGCCTGCTCTCCGAGGAGTCATACTTCGACGAAGACCTGGAATGGGAGTTCTACGAGTTCTGGCACCATGAGGGCAGACGGGCTCGGATGGGAGCGGCGATGATGGCGCCGGACTATGCGTGGTGGCACGGGTTCTATGAGACGAAACACCGGTATCTCACCTTCATGGAAGAAGCGGCGCGCCTGAGAACGCACGCTTCGCCGGCCCACCGGCATCTCGATTTCCCCGGGAGGCACCCGGCAAAGTAGCCTGATCGCGTGAGGGGATTCGTGGGTGTGGGTTTCCGGATCGGGACGCGCGTCGATGTGGTCTGGCCAGGAGGCGGGATGGGCGCCCCTCGCCTGCGACACGAAGGAGGAGGAAGGGCAGGGGCGTGAGAAGAGGCGGTTCTCGGCCGGGGGTCCCTTCGTTGACCGGGTGCCGAACGGTCCCCGACTTCGCTGTCGCCCCGTGACAAGGCGTCACGGTTCGCCGATGTTCTGCAGGGGCTCGCCGGGTAGGCATACGAGACAGCGGCCCGGCCCACCGAATCAGGGACGCGGACACATGCTGCCGGATTTGTGAATCGGAGTAGTTCAGGCAGCCTGGTACTATGAGTATCGGTTTCAGCTGTCTTTTCTTTCGTTCACGCCTTTGACCTGCAGACCCAGCGGGTAGTCGAGGGGGTGAGCGTGATGCGCTCTGCCCGCGCCGACTACTCCTGTGGGGTGTGGCATTCCTCAACAGCACGCCAGCCCGCAGTAGAGAGAAATCCACCACCACCGTCGCCAAGGGTCATTCAGCAGGCCGGGGAACAGCTCCGTGACGGCGGGCAATGGCAAGGGATTCGAGACTTCCACCCGGACACAATGACGCCTTCCGTCGAGTGGCATAGGGGTTGCCTATAGACGCAGCGGGGCGATGCAAAGGAGGACGTCATGAACACCATGAAAGCTCATTCGACGGAGATGTTCGGAAAGAAGATAGGGAGCAGCTGCGTATGGCGCGCATCCGGTGTGGTGTCCGCGCAGATGTGCGAGTCATCCCCGGATAGCTGCGAGGGGTGCCCGATCTATACGCGCCTTGGCAAGGCGGCATCTCATAGGCAGACTCAGTTTTTCGGCCGCGACTACTTTGATTCGTGCTCGGTCAATGCCTGCGCCGTCCCAGGCCAGTCGTGCCCGTTCGCGGGACCGTGCATGGCGAATTGGTCGCGGACCAACACTCCGGCGCTGCGGATGCTGACGATGATCGGGATCGGGGCTCTGTCCATTGGCGAGAACGCATCACTGATCCAGCAGACAACCCGTCGCACCGGTTTGCACGCGGATCTGGTGAGCAGGGTGTTCCAGTTGAGGAACCTGGTCATGCTGGGGCCTGAGTCGGGGCTGTCTCCCTCTGATCTCGCCCTGTTTACCGCAGAGGAACAGTTCGCCATGGTTGCCGCCGCGTCGTTTCTCGACTGCCTCGATTCCCTGGATGTGGCCGCGTTTGCCGAAGCCATGATGGAACGCGTACTCCAGCACGGAAACGGATCGCCTTCGCTTTCCGTGAAGCACGATCCTCCCGACCTGCGGGAGACTCTTCTCGCCCTGCAGGGTTTGGCCGTCTTGGATGTGCTCCCCGCGTTCGACATCGAGATTCTCGGCGAAATCCATGCCGGCATGGCTGCCCTGCCGTACCCCTCTATGGCGTTGGCCCAGATGGCCCTCGCCCTTCAGAGGGCCATACAACCCGCGACCTTCAAATCGCCCGCCCTCGAACAGAGAACCGTGGAACGCGCCGCCACTCTCGTCACGTTCGCCGATTGGCTGATGGGCAGCGTCTATGACGGTCAGCCGGTCACCTTCCCCGAATTGGCATCGGCCGTCATCGTGACCCGAACCTTGGGGGCGGTTCCCGACGATGGGGCGATCCCCGCCGGTCGTCTGCTGAAGGCCGAGCTGCTCCGAATGGTCGGAAATGAGCGACTGGATATGAGCGGGGCGCACTCGCTGCTGGCAGGGATCGTGGCCTCCGGCGTAAAGCTCGACCCCGACGAGCGCACCGCATTTTCCCGGGCGGTGGTGCTCTCGTTCCAGGCCCATTTCACGAAACTCGGAGACATGCGGGCCGATCCGGTGTCGCTGATCGCCTACCTGGGGGCCGACAACCTAGTTCGTGACCGCAGCCAGTTCGCGGCCATCGCGTCCATGGAGGCGCCCGAGGTCGAGGCCGATCCTGCATTGCTGGGATGCGAGCTTCCGGTCGATCGTTTCTACACCCGCGGGCATACCTGGATGCACCCGAGTCGAGACGGCGCCCTGCGGGTGGGACTTGACGATCTGGCGGGCCACTTGATCGGTCAGGTCGACGCAATCGAGATGCCCGAGCCGGGGAGCCAGTTGCGCCGAGGGAAGCCGGCGCTGCGTTTGATCCGAGGCGGCGAGTCCGTCGACGTATGTGCGCCGATGGACGGCGAAGTGGTCCTCGTCAACCAGGCGATCATCGACGCCCCCGGCATTCTGCCGGATCAGCCCTACGACGGCGGGTGGCTGTTGTCCATTCGTCCCAAGGTGTCTGGAGGCAGTCTTTCAGGCCTGCTCTTCGGGGAGAATGCCCGAGAATGGCAGACGACGGAGGCGCGGCGGCTCCAAGAGATGTTCCAGGGCGACATGGCCACTGCCGCCGACGGCGCAACGCTGGCTCGCGACGCGCTGGCCACCATTCCCGGTGTTCGGTGGTCCAAGGTACTCCGCGCGTTCCTTACGCCGTAAGGAAGTCGTCGAGCAGTATCCGGCAGTACCGGCACAACTGAGTGGACTTGGCGTCGATGCGCGCCATTTCCCGGGATGCGGTCATCACACAGGAGGGATCCGCGCAGTGGGTAAGGCCGAAGGTGTGGCCAAGCTCGTGGATCCCTTCCTTGATGACCCGGCTGATGAACAGGGGACGATCACACGGGGGTTGGGTTCCCCGCGACAGGTTGCCGAGGCGGTGTGTGGACACAATGGCGGCCTTTCCCGGGAGCATGGCCTCTCCGAAGATGTAGCGCAGGATGGGCGTGAAGAGGTCGGCAGTCGTAATGCCCAGCAGCCGGACGGCATCGCGGTCTGACGAGGCGAGGTGCTCCAGGATGCGCGTGGCCTGATACTGTCCCCTGTGCATGTCCAGCGCGGAGACCGGCAGCTTCTCGGCGGCGCCGATGCGGCACTGGAAGGGATACGTCGTGGGAACCTCGGCACACAGGGATGAGAGAAGCTCCTGGTCCGTGATGTCCAGGGCGACAAGCTCAATGACGGAACTCATCGCTCACGGGAGAGCTCGTACTTCTTGATCTTGGCGTACAGCGTCCCCCTGTCGATCTTCAATGCCTCGGCGGTACGACTGATATTCCAGTCGTACTGCTCGAGCTTTCTGGCGATGAAGTCCCGCTCCCAGGAGTCGAGAGACTCATCCGCCGGCACGGCGATGTCGCTCTGCAGTGCGATGGGCAGGTCGTCGGGCATGATCCGCTTCTGTTTGCCCACCACCAGCGCACGCTCGATGGCGTTCTCCAGTTCCCGAACATTGCCGGGCCACGCATGATTCAGTAAGAGCTGCATGGCTTCAGGAGAGATTGAGCCAACCCTCCTGTTCAAGCGTATGCACAGCTTCTCCAGGAAATGCTCGACCAAAGCCGGGATGTCCTCCCTGCGCTCACGCAGGGGCGGTATGTGAATCTGAATGACGTTCAGACGGTAGTAGAGGTCGTGACGGAAGAGCCCTTCCTTCGCGGCCTGCTCCAAGTCGCGGTTGGTGGCGGCGAGGACCCGGAAATCAGTCTTCACATCCTTGACGCCTCCCACTCGCCGGAAGACCCGCTCCTGGAGCACTCGAAGAAGATCGATCTGCATCTTCGGGCTGGCATCACCGATTTCGTCCAGGAAGAGCGTACCCCCCGCGGCAATCTCCAGTAGCCCTTGTTTGGATCTATCGGCCCCGGTGAAGGCGCCTCTTTCGTAGCCGAAGACCTCACTCTCCAGGAGCGATTCGGTGAAGGCGCCGAAGTTGACGCCGACGAAGAGCCCGTCGGAACGGGAACTCTTTTCGTGAATCGTGCGCGCCAGCACCTCCTTGCCCGTGCCGCTCTCTCCGGATAGCAGCACCACCGAGTCGGTGGCTGAAACATCCTCCACCAGCTCAAACACCTTCACCATGGCGGGTGATCGCCCGATCATCGGGCCATAGCTTCCGCACCTTCTTACCTCTTGTTTGAGCATCATGTGCTCTCGCCGGATGACCTGCTCATCAAGGATCCGCTCGATGAGCAGCCCGATCTCCATGGGATCGAATGGTTTCACCACATAGTCAACAGCACCCAGCTTCATGGCGCGCACCGCGGAGTCAATGGATCCGTATGCGGTCATCATGAGCACGGGAGTGTCGGGGTCTTCCTCTTTCACCCGCTCCAGCATCTCTATCCCGCTCATTCCGGGCATCTTGATATCGACAATCAGCAGATCGAATGACTCTGTCCTGAGCATCTCCAGGCCCGGTTCCGCGGCCTCGGCTACCTCCATCTGGTAGCCGTCTCGTCGGAGCAGATCCCCCAGAGAGATGCGAATGGAGAGCTCATCATCCACCACGAGTATCTTTGTCTTCCTTCGCATGGTCTAGATCTCCTCCGCCGGTGGCGCCGCGGGGGATGAAGCGACTGTCAATCAGACGCCACGGGCAGCGTGAACGTGAACGTGGATCCGTGTCCCTCGCGGCTCGTCACCTTCATGGTTCCGCCATGTTGGCGGATGATACCGTAGCTCACACTCAATCCCAGGCCGGTTCCCTGCCCCACCGGCTTGGTGGTGAAGAATGGATCAAAGATCATCGAAAGATGCGCTTCCTTGATGCCGCAGCCCGTATCCGTGATCGAGACCACCACCTCATCGTCTTCCTCCCTTGAGGAAATAGTCAGCGTGCCTCCCTCGGGCATGGCCTCACAGGCATTGAGTGAGAGATTCACCAGTACCTGCTGGATCTGATTGGCGTCGGCCTGCACCGCCCGAAGACCCGGCGTGAGCCGCTCTTCTATGGCGAGCTTGTGACATTCCCGCTGATTGCGCAAGAGCAGCAGCCATCTGTGGATGACCTCGTTCACATCAAGCCGAGTCATCTCGCCGGGCGACTCCCGGGCAAAATCCAAGAGCCCCCGAACGATCTCTCGAATCCGGGAGGTCTCCTTGTGCATGATCTCGAGGTACTCCCGGCCCTTCGGGGTGATTCCCGCTTCGCTCTTCAACAGGTGCACGAAGGTGAGCAACCCGGTGAGGGGGTTGTTGATTTCGTGGGCGATGCCCGCCGCCATCCGCCCGACCGAGGCCAGTTTCTCGCTCTGCCCGATCTGTCTGAGGGCTCTCTGTTCAAGAGCCTCCTCTCTCTCCGCCACGGCGTCGGCCATTTGATTGATCGCCCGACAGAGAAGACCCATCTCCCCCGGAGGATTCATCCTCACCCGGGCCGAAAGATCTCCCTTTGCCACCCGGTCGGACATCTCGACTATCCGGCCGATGGGCCGAAGCACCGATCTGCTGGCCAGAGTCAGCAAAAGCAGGCTCAGCACCGTGGTCGCCGCGACCACCACGAGAAACGACCCGATGGCCACCCTGCGCGTGTGGACGAACGGCGTCTCCAGCATGCCGACCCCAAGGGCGCCAATGACTTGGCCTTCAGCATCCACGATGGGCTCATACGCGGTGATGTACCACTCATCCACCACCAGCGCCCGATCCGCCCAATTCTGCTCTCTCTCCAGCACTCTTCTGTTGACTTCCGGGCTCAGACGCGTGCCGATGGCCCGTGAGCCGTCTTCGTTCTTCATGCTGGTGGTAATTCTGAGGCCCCCCTGGAACACGGTTGCGGCTCCGGCCGCGACGCCCCGGTAGGTGTCGTCCTGGAACAGGTCCCCCTTGATCTCGTCGACGATCTCGTAACTCTGATTTAGAAGTCTGGCTCCGTAGAGGAAGCCGACGCATTCCCCTCCCCGTTCCAGGTCCACCAACGTGACAGCCGCCCCGATGACCATGCCATCGCGGTATGCCTCTTCTTCGCCGGCGGGGGTGATCGAATCGCCGGCTGCTTTCAGGGACGTCTGCCGCGAGAGGCTCTCTCCTTCTCTCACCAGGTTCTCCCACGGGATGATCGCGGTGCCCCTGACGCACTTCTTCTCCCGCAGAGCTCGGGAGACTATGGGATTGTATGAGGCGTCATCCCCTGCCTCAGCCGGGTTGTTCTCGCGGTAGATAACGCGGCCGCTTGTGTCCAGCAGGGAGAGCATATCCAGCTTTCCCTCCTGACGGATATGCTGCAACAGCCTCTGCAGCTCGGCGCGGTCCCAGCTCGCCAGCGGGGTGGGGAGCGAGCGTCGCGCAGCCGTTGCCCGCAGGAGCAGACAGATGTCAGTGACATTCCGGTCGTAGAGTTTCCTGGCCGAGTTGAGGCCCACGCGCACCCTGGTCTGAACCTCCTCGGTGAGCATGCCACTTACGCGAAGCAAGATCACCAGTGACAGGGCGGCATTGGTAAGCAGGATGATGGCGATCGAACCAACAGTCAGTCGAAACCAGACAGACTTCTTCCAACTCATTCGCCAGGGCCCCCAGAGCCGTGTCTTTCGAGAGGTGTGCTCAGTTTGACTATTCGATTCGCCTCAGTGTACGATTACCGCGTCGTGAGGGCACACGTCGCGGCAGATGCCGCATTTGATGCACAGATCGACGGCGATGCTGTGGGGTTTCTTGTTCTCGCCGGAGATGGCGTCCTGGGGGCAGTTCCTCGCGCACAGGGTGCAGCCGGTGCACCTGGCTGGATCGATGGAGTACGTGATCAACGCCTTGCACACTCCAGCGGGGCATCGCTTCTCGCGCACGTGGGCTTCGTACTCGTCCCGGAAGTACCGGAGGGTGCTCAAGACGGGATTGGGAGCCGAACCACCCAGGGCGCAGAGCGAGCATTCCTTCACCGTGTTGGACAGTTCCTCCAGCAGCGTGATCGTGTGTTCATCGGCCTCGCCATTGCAGATATCGTTGAGCAAGGTGCTGATCTGGGTAAGGCCCTCGCGGCAGGGCAGACACTTGCCGCACGACTCCCCAATGAGGAAATCGATGAAGTATCGGGCGATGTCAACCATGCAATCGGTCTCATCCATCACGATCATGCCGCCTGATCCCATCATCGAGCCGACCCTCGTGAGTTGATCGAAGTCAACCGGCAAGTCGAGCAGTTCTTCCGGGATCACTCCCCCTGAGGGGCCCCCCGTCTGTACGGCCTTGAACTTCTTCCCTTTGGGGATTCCGCCCCCGATGTCGAACACGATCTCCCGCAAGGTGATCCCCATGGGGACTTCCACGAGCCCAGTGTTGTGGACCTTGCCCACCAGGGAAAAGACCTTGGTTCCCTTGCTGCCGCCCCAGGGGTTCTCGGAGACGTCACCCGTGCCGATGGAGGTGAACCATTGGGCGCCTCGGAGGATGATCGGGGGTACGTTGGCGTAGGTTTCCACGTTGTTCAAATTGGTGGGGCGATCCCATAGTCCATGTTCGACCGTATGGATGTACTTGGCGCGCGGTTCACCGGGGCGCCCTTCCATGGAGGCCATCAGTGCGCTGGACTCGCCGCATACGAATGCTCCCGCCCCCCGGTGGATGCTGACTTCAAAATCGAAGCCTCGGTCGAAGATGTTCTCTCCCAAGAGGCCGTATTCCCGCGCGTCGGCAATGGCCTTTTCCAGGCACTCTCGAGCCAGGGGATACTCATTGCGGATATACACATACCCCTTGCGGGCGCCGATGGCGTAGCCAGCGATGGCCATTCCCTCAAGCACCGCGTGCGGATCACACTCGATGATTGTGCGGTCCATGTATGCGCCCGGATCACCTTCGTCGGCATTGCAGACGATGTACTTGGGATGCCCGGGGGCCTCTCGGCAGGTCTTCCACTTGATGCCGGTCGGGAACCCACCGCCACCGCGCCCACGAAGTCCCGAGGCGATCAACTCCTGGATGACCTCTTCCGGCGTCATCGTGCTCAGCGCTGTGGACAATGCCCGGTAGCCATCTCGGACGATGTAGTCGTCGATAACCTCCGGATCAATGATGCCCCGATTGCGCAAAACCAGCAGACGCTGCTTGCCGAAAAAGCCAATCTCGCTGATCAACGGCACAGTGCCGGTCTGGGGTGGGAGTGTATGCACACGCTCTTGCAGCGGTCGTCCCTGGAGGACGTGCTCCTGGACGAGGCGCGGTACATCATGCTCCGAAAGACCCTGATACACAATCTCCCCCGGGTTCACCACCATGACCGGGCCCTGACCGCAGTGCCCGCGGCAGCCACTCATGCCGATAGCGACCTCGTGGGACAAACCATGGCGGGTGATTTCCCGCTCGAGTGCCTCCTTGACTCTGTAGGAGCCTCGCCCCGCGCAATCGGTTCCAGCACACAGCATCATGTGTATGCGATAGCCGCCGGGTATTGCGTCTCCGGTAGTATCACGTCCCACGGTATCGTGTGGTGTCGCGCTCATGCCGTATGCTCGCTTCCGATGCCCAGAGCGTATTCCTCGACGATAGAGCCTTCCAGAACATGACGGTCGAAGATCAGCCCCGCCTTCTTCTCATCGAGATCAACATACTTCACGGGGGCCTGGCCCATGACCTGAACGGTGATCATCGGCTCTCGGCTGCAGTAGCCCGCACAGCCGGTGGAGGTAACGGTGACGTCACTGATGCCGGCGTCTTGCACGAGACGCATCACCTCAGCCTTGATTCTCTGTGCGCCGGCGGAAATCCCGCAGGTGCCCAGGTGTACGGTGATTTTGACCCTGCCCGCGCCTTGCCCAACGGTCATGGCCTTCGTTCGCCTCGCCGCGATTGTCTCGAGATCTTCGATCTTCAGTTTGGGCATTGATTGCCTCCGAAAAGGACCTCACGAGGACTGCGCATGCTTCCTCAGTTCTTCGACGATCTTGAGTGTCTTCACCGTCGAGGTATCGCCATGGACTTCGCCCGCCACGGTCACCACAGGTGCCAAGCCGCAGCATCCCAGGCAGCGCACCGATTCCACGCTGAAAAGAAGATCCTGAGTCGCCTGGCCTTCGCGTTCCACCCCCAACTCGCGCATGACATTCTCCAGAATGCGCGACCCTCCCTTGACATGGCAGGCAGTGCCGGTACACACGGCAATGGGATACTTTCCTCGAGGCTCCAGCGTGAATCCCTTGTAGAAGGTGGCGATGTGGAACACTCGATTCAACGGTACATCCAATTCCTCGGAGAGTCGTCGAGCTGCCTCTTCAGGAATATGGCGATAGTGTTCCTGCACGTCTTGGAGCATCTCGATCAAGTAGCTGCTGTCGCGCTTCCAGCGATCCATGATTTCATCGAGCGGTGTATCGTACACCTGATTCGCCAACGGTTGTTTCATGGTGATGTAGCCTCGGATTCGAAGTGCTCCTTGCTCAATTCGACAAAGTCCGCATGGCTGATTCGGTGGGCAAATCCCGGGGTCAGCTCAGAATGGCCCATCGCTTCGAGTGCATGGGCGAGCCTCTGCCACTGCTCGTCGATCCAGGCCTTGACCTGCTCCCGGCCCACTAAGCGGCGACTCTGAAGGTAGAAGTCATCAGGCTGGATCGTGAAGAGCCAGCCACGGCCATAGCAGTCTTCGTCAAGCAAAGCAGGATCGTCCACCACTGCCCCGTTGACATGGGTGACCGTACCTGAGACCGGCGCCCGCAGGGTCAGGCTGTGCCCATCGCTGGTCACCGTAGCCGCCGCGTCCCCGGCGCGTATTGTGTGACCGGGCATAGCGTGCATAATGACTTTTCCGATGGGGCCGACCAGCTGCCGGGCGAAATCATCCATACCCACGCGGGCATGATCGCCGGTCATCGTGGCCCAGGCATGACCTCGTGAATAGAACCGGTCTTCCACCACGTCAAAGGGGCCGACCTTGATCGGCGTCTGACGCAATCCCGGGGCGATGGCGAGAATCGGATGGGTGCCGAACTCCTCGAAGATGCGTTGGTCGACCTCGCACTCCGCGCAGCGGAAGTCATTGGGGCAGATCTTGTATGATATCAAACCCATCCGCGCATAGCGGCACATACGTTTGTCGGAACCGAGCTCCCGGCGCCAGCGTTCGGTGGTCTTCTCCTCCATGTGCATCGCGCCGGTCGGGCATACATAGACGCATGCCCCGCAGGCAATGCAGGACTCGGGATCTACCGACCATGGGGTCCCCACGATCCGTACATTGCCGCGGCCGACAAAGCTGAGTGCCGACGCGCCCACGATTTCATCGCATACGCGCACGCACAGACCGCACATCACGCAATCACTGGCGGCCATGGTGTGGAATCGAGAGGTGGTCACGCCCACCGATGCGGCCAATTCGCGAACCTTGGGCACGTCGGGACAGCGGGCGAGCATGAGTTCGGCCAGGATCCTGCGGTGTTGACGGATGCGCTCCGTGTCCGTGAATACCTCAAGGCCTTGCTCCACCGGGAAGTTGCACGAGGTGACCAAACGGGTGCGTCTGCCCCGCTTCACCTCGACGATGCACATGCGGCAGACGCCATAGGGCTCCAGCCCGTCCATGTGGCAGAGGGTCGGCACGTCGATGCCGAGGCCGCGGATCGCATCCAAAAGGGGTGATCGGTGAGGGGCCGTTGTTTCCCGACCGTCGATCGTGAGGCGCACCTCGGTCATGGTGCGCCACGCTTTCCGGCGGTCCTCGCTCGTATACCCTTCTCTTCCGGTTCGCAGAATGCCTCCACCAAGAAGCGGGAGATGTCGTCAATCATCAGGTCGCCATGGGCGGCCTGCTGGAGAGTGGCCAGGCAGATGGGGCACATGGTGGCCACACCTTTGCCCTCGGCATTCTTCAGTTGCTCGACCCGCTTCTTCCCAATCTCGTGGGCCTTCGAGGGGAACAGCGATTCCACCGGGCCTCCACAGCAGAATGTCAGTTTCCGGCAGTCCTCAGGCTCCCTGACTCCAAACCCCGCCCTCTGCAGCAACTGACGCGGCTCCTCGATGACATTTTCGTACCGGGCGTAGACGCATGAATCGTGGATCGTGATGTCGTTCTCGACCTGTCTGAGAGGCCGGAGGGTATCGGTAGCAGCCAGAACTTCAAGGTAGCTCTTGACCTCGATATCGAAGCCATCGATGACCGTCGGATACACTGAGCGCAGCATGTTGGTGGTGTGCGGATCGATGGTAATAAGCGTGCGAACGCCATGACTCTTGAGCACGGCGTAGACCTTTCGGGCGTGGGCGGCAAAAACCCTGTCCGCCCCCATATCGAATGCCAGGGCCCCGGCGTAGAGATCATCTTTATAGAGGTAGCCGAATTGCACCCCCGCCTGAAGAAGAAGGCGGGCAATATCGCGGATGGTGCGCGCGAATCGTTTCTGATCCGACGGTTTGGGCATGAACATGATGGATGACACGTTGACTATCCGGTTGAAAAAGCGGCCCAGCCCGACGAATCGCCCCAAGAATGAATTCTCCATCATTCCCATGACGTTCACTGCTGCGATCATATAGGGAAGCAGTTGGTACATCGAGCCGGTGTACAGAACTGTCTCGCCGCCGGCAGGAATCCCCAGTGAGTCGGCCCATTTGACGGCTTGTCTCCCCGAGATCGGGAAGACCGACTTCCTCTTCTCGAGATTATCCATCATGATGCCGATCACGGGCCCGGTGGGAAGCGGCATGAGGGTGCTCCTTTGCTACAGCTTGAAGACTTCCTTGCCGATATAGGTGCGCAGGAACCGTACGTTCTCTGCGATGTGCACGTTGGCCGTGCAGTTGGCCTCACACATCTTGCATAGCAAACACTGGTAAATCGACTCGGTGTGCTCCAGCACCTTCTCTTCAAGTCCCAAGAGGACACAGTGAAAGAGCTTTCGGGGCAGCAGGTCTATTTCCATGGGGCACACGGCGGTGCAGACACCGCAGTCCATGCACTCCGTGGCGTTGAACTCCTTTGATGTTATCACTTTGCTGAGAAATGCCGCGTTCACCTGCGCCATTGCCCTCTCCTCTACTCGCTCTTCACCAATTCATACTGGAAGTAGTCATCGTCGGGGTCTTTGACCTCTGCGATGAGGCCATACTTCCTGGCGGCCATCACCCAGTACATCACCTCGTGGACCGGAAAGCCCAAAGACTCGGCGATCTCCGGGACGGTCAGGGGCCCATTCTCCAGCGCGGCCAGCACCTTGTCGCGCATCACCATCTCGTCTCGTATGACCTCGCGCGGGTCCCGAAGTCGCCTATCCACGGGAGGCCTCCACCATATCGATCATCATGGCGTCAATCATCGCGCGGATCTGCCCGTCGGTGTAGCCCTTCACCCCCAGCGCCCCCTGCGGGCACGCCGGCACGCAGGCGCCACACCCCTTGCACAATGACGTGTTGACTTCGGCGATCTCCTTGTCCCCAAAGGAGATCTTCTCGATAGCGGAGTAGGGACAGCTCCCGACACATTCGCCGCACCATGTACAGGTTTCCGGATCCACCACAGCTATCAAGGGCTCCAACTCGACATAGCCCTTCTTCAGGAGGGCTGCCGTCTTTGCCACGGCGGCCAATGACGATGCGACGCTTTCGGCCGAGTTGCGGGGCGCCTGGGCCGTACCGGCGATGAAGACGCCGTCGATGACGGTCTCCACTGGCCGCAGCTTGGGGTGGATCTCCTTGAAGAAACCATCCAAGCCCACGGGAACTTTGAGGACGTCATTCAAGGCCTGGTTCGGTCGAGGCTCCATGCCGGTCGCCAACACCACCAGATCGGTCTCGATATCCAGCTCCTCACCGGCCATCAGCATGTCCTTGACCTGGATTCGGAAGCGCCCGTTGGATTTCTCCACCTGAGGCGGATCCTCGCCATCAAACCTGATGAAGACGGCACCCTTCTGACGCGCGTCCTGGTAGAGAAGCTCATACTTTCCGTACGTACGGATATCTCGGAAGAGATGAAACTGGTGCACTGCGGGGGATAGCTCGTGCGCCAAAGAGGATGCATGCATGGCCGCATTGCAGCAGTAACGCGAGCAATACATGTTTGGTGTGTCTTTCTGGGAGCTTCCTCGCGAACCAACGCAGTAAATGTAGGTCACCGTGTCAACCGGCCTGCCTCGATACGTGAGCCCGCCCTCGCTCCCATCGAGCAGGCGTTTGAACTCGGTCAGTGTCAGGACGCCGTCGGTACCATACGAATATTCACCGCTGGCGGGTTCGTACGGGACGAACCCCGTGGTGGTGATGATCGAACCAACACTGAGAGTCACCGGCTCACCCTTTACATCGAGTCTGACCGTGAAGTCTCCTACGCTCCCCGACTTCTCCCGGAGCTCGGCGTGGGTGTAGATGTGCACGTTCTCCCGTAGTCCGGCTTCTCGAACAAGGTCAGCGATCAGATCCTGTCCTCGACGATCATGGGGATACATCCGACCAAACTCTGCGACCCAGCCGCCAACCTTGTCACTCTTCTCGGCCACAAACACGCTGAGGCCAAGATCGGACAGCGCCAATGCAGCCCGGAGCCCGGAGATCCCGGCACCAATCACCAGGGCACGCGGAACGGTCTCGATCCGAGTCTTGATCAGAGGCTCCGTGAGGCGTGCCTTGGCAATGCCGGCCTTGACGAGATTGATGGCTTTCTCGGTAGCCTGGTCAGGCACATCGGTGTGCGCCCAGGAGCACTGCTCCCGCAGGTTCACCTGGATATACAGATAGGGATTCAAGCCTGCCCGTTCGGCGACACCCCGGAAGGTGAACAGGTGGAGGGTCGGGGAGCACGAGGCAACTACCAAGGCGTCGAGCCCTTGCTGCTGGATGTCGTCTATCATCTCTTGCTGGGCCGCGTCGGAGCAGGCAAACATGGTAGTCTTGGCGACCTTGACTTCCTCTTCGCCGGCGATCGCATCACGGACCGATTCGCAGTTCACATAGTCGGAGATGTTTCCACCGCAGTAACAGATATAGACGCCGATCTTCCTGGTGCTCATCGCTTCACTCTCTCAACGTATGCCGCACTCAAGGCAGCAGCCGCCCCGGAATGCAGGATGGTATCCGGGATATCCATAGCCGCCGATGCCGAGCCGGCCACATACACCCCCTCGATGCTGGTCTGGCCCGGGCTGAGATCCTCGTCAGTCTCCTTCACATAGTGATGGGCGTCAGGAGCCAAAGCGCCACCAGAGAAGAGCGACAGGGCCTCGCGATTTGGCAGCAACCCCACCGAGAGGATCACGAGATCATGCTCGGTTCGCACCACCTTGCCTTCGCCGCTGATGTCCTCATACTGCAGTATCAGGTTGCCATCGTCACCCTGTTCGACCTTGGCCACCTTGCCCTTCACGAAGTTGACTCCCATGGCCTTGGATTGCTCGTAGAATTCCTCGAATCCTTTGCCGAACGCCCGCACGTCGATGAAGTAGATCGTCACGTCCGCCAGCGGCAGAGCCCCCATAACGAGCTGCGCCTGCTTGATCGTGTACATGCAGCACACCCGCGAGCACAGCTGATTGTCCGACTGGAAGTCGCGGGAGCCCGTGCAGAGAATGTAGGCGATGTTGTCAGGGATCTTCCCGTCTGACGGGCGAAGCACGGTGTTGTACGGCCGCGTGGGGGAAAGCAACCGATCCATCTGCATGGCAGTGATCACATTGGGGAACCGGCCGTACCCCATCTGAACCTTGCCGACGGGGTCGAAAAGGTCGAACCCAGTGGAGACCACCACCGAGCCCACTTCAAGGATCTGCTCCTGATCGCGCATGCCGAAGTCAATGGCATCGGCAGGACACGCGCTGATGCATTGGTGGCACTCACAGCAGCCGCCGCAATCGATGCACCGTGCCGCGCTCTGGCGGGCCGCAGCCTCCTCAACCCCCAACTCCACCTCGTCAAAGTCGGTCCGGCGTTGTGCCGCGGGGCGGAGATCGCGGCTCGCTCGAGGCAGCGTGGTGTAGTGGTCTTGGCGCGTGAGGGTACGACTCTTTTCGACCGCAATGAGGTCTGCGTCGACGTCATCGCGGATCCGCGGCTGGCCTCGCAAGAAGCGGTCAATACACCGAGCGGCACGACTGCCAAGACCGATGGCCTCAACCACCGAGCTCGGTCCCGAAACCACGTCTCCTCCGGCAAATACACCGGGAATAGCGGTCTCCATGGTACGAGGATCAATAACGATCGTGTGCGATGGCGTGGTGTGAAGCCCTGATGTGCCGCCTGCGGAGCCAACATCCTGCCCCACGGCGAGGATCATTCGGTCAACCTCCATGGATTCGGTGCCCGGCCCGACGGAGCCAGGCAGGACTCGTCCCGTCACATCTCGCCCGCCTACTCGTATCTCCGCGCTCTCCACCCGCACCAGTTGCCCATCCACTCCCACCAGTTTCGCGGGGGCCCTCAAGAATTGGATGGTCACTCCTTCCTCAAGGGCGTCTTCAATGGCCCACTCCACGCTGGAAAGCTCTTCCCTGCTGCGGCGGAACTGCACCACCACGCGCGTAGCCCCCAACCGGGACGCGGTACGGGCGCAATCCAGCGCGATGCCGTACCTGCCCCCCCCGGCCACCAACACGGTCTTGCCGCGCACATTGGGCGGGTTGCCGGCGGCAACCTGTGTGAGAAACTGAACCGCTCCCATCACCCCTTCCAGGTCAACGCCGTCAATGGCGGGAATAGAGTCTTTCCATGTGCCCGTGGCCACGAATACGGCATCGAAGCCCTGCCGCGCGAGCCGTGACGGATCATCAACCGCCTGACCGGTGCGGATCTCGACTCCCAATGCCGTGACATTGGCTATGTCGCGTTCAAGCACTTCCGTGGGCAGGCGGAAAGGCGGGATGAGACGAAGCATGCCCCCCGGCTTTTCCTGGGCCTCAAATACAGTGACTGGGTAGCCGAGCCGTGCCAGGTGATACGCGGCCGTCAGCCCGGCCGGCCCGGCGCCAACCACGGCCACCCGCTCGTTGTGCCGATCCTCGGGAGGGCCGTACTCAGGCTGCGGATGCAACTGGTAATAGCGGTCAGCGGCATACCGCTTGAGTGTGCGGATAGGGACGGAGCCTTCCAGTTCATTGCGCGTGCAGGCCCGCTCGCAGGGCGCATAGCATGTCCTCCCGAGCGTACCCACGAAGGGGACTGCCTCCAGGATCAGTTTCATCGCCTCGTCATGCAGGCCGCTGCGGATCAGGGAGACATACCCGTGAGCCTTGATGCCCGCTGGGCATGCCTGGGTGCATGGCGATGTCCCGTACCGTTCGAGTACGGCCTTCTTGGGTACTGCCTGCGCAAACGGAATATACGCCGCCCTTCGAGCCACCATGCCGAAATTGAACTGATCAGGTATGGCCACGGTGCATGCCAGCTCACACTTCTGGCACCCCGTGCACTTGTCGAAATCGACATAGGTGGCCTTCCGTTCAAGCTTCGCCTCGAAAGTACCGCGAGGCGTCTTGGCTATGCCCCCGATCGTAGTATAGGTCAAGGTCGTGACCTGCGGGTGATGAAAGGTGGAGGCCATCTTCGGTGTGGCGATGCAACTGGCGCAGTCCAGCGTGGGGAAGACCTTGCTCAGCAGGATCATCTTGCCACCGATGGTGGGTTCCTTTTCCACCAGTGCCACGGAGTAGCCCATGTCGCCCAGTGTGAGTGCGGATTCCATACCCGCGGTTCCCCCCCCCACCACGAGGACGTCATAGTCCATCTCAGCCTGCCTTCCCTGGAGATCCAAGCTTCTTGAGGTCAGTGAAGAAGTTCTTCATGTGCCGTTGGAAGGCCTCTGCGCATACGGAGCAGATGGCAGCCATCTTCAGCCGCTCCGGCTTCAGACCGTGTTCTCTGAGAAGGTTCTGCGCCCGTTCCATCACCTTGGCGGTCCTGTCCGTGCAGTCAGGGAGGAACGGGCAGTCCGTTCCGTCGGCGGCAACGAACACGCCGTCAAACCCGTGGGTGAGCGCGTAGAGAACCCACTCCGGCCTGATGCCGCTGGAGCAGGGAAGCGGAATAGAGATGGCGGTGGGAGGATAGTGCATGTGGGAACTGCCGGCCATATCAATGCCGATGTCGGAAATGGTTACCGTCGAGAACACGAGAATCCGTGGCCGGAAGTCGTCTCCCGCCATCCCACCGCCATGCTCCATGGCTACTTGCCTCGTCTGACGAAGATGCGCCAGAATCCGGCATCCTCTACCGTGCCGAGATATTCATGGCCCTTCTTCTCTGCCCATCGTGGCACGTCCTTGTTGGTGCTCGCGTCCGAGGAGAGCAGTTCCATGACCTGTCCCACCTGCACGGTAGTGATGCCCTTCTTGACTTCCAGCAGCGGTCCGGGACAGGCAGTCCCTCGTGCATCAACCAGCTTGTCAGCCTTGATCGCCTTCAGTTCCTCCAGTGTTGCCATGGTCTTACCCCTTCTTTAGCAGAATGTCAGTACGATGTCGGCATCTTCCGCTTCGTCTACGAATGTCGCCACGCCTCCGCACTCGACGCCCTCAATGAGGTCCTCTTCCTTGCAGCCTACGATGGGAAACGCCGCCGAGCAGGCAATGAGCTTGGCATTTGCTTCACGGGCGATGTCGATGAATTGCGGCAATGACTTGGGCGCGCCTTCGAGCTTGATCTTCTCGGCGCCGCCCTTGCGGATAATGTTCAACCCCTCCATGGTGAAGAAGAGCACAAGCTCCATGTCCATGGCAATGGCGCCACTCCCTAGCATGAATGGGGGAAACGCCTTCTGAGGCTTATCGGATCCGCAGAATACCACCATCTTGGCCATGAATTCCTCCGTGCGCAGAAAACAGATTCAACTGCAGCAGCCCCGCCCTTTTCTTCCAGCGTGGCGTGATCTAACGGCTCAAACGTCTCGAGGTCTTCGGAATGAAACCTCCTTGTTGTGTGGTGTCTTCGTGACGTGACGCAGAAAACGTGGATGCCACGGCTACGTGCCCGTTCCGATCTCTATGTCCTGATAGGTCCGGAGCTTGTCTATCTGTTCCAGCAAGCCTTGGCGAATCAGCCTCGAAGCCTCCAGGAATCGCGGGTTGGATACCCGGTAGAGGACCTCGCGTCCATCCTTGCGGAAATCGACTACCCCCTTGTAGCGCATTACTCTCAGATGCTGAGATGCGATCTGCATCGTCACACCGAGGCTCTCGGCGATCTCGCCCACCGACCGCTCCTCGTCTCCCAAAAACCACATAATGCGCAGACGCTTCGCATCCGAGAAGACGGCACACAAATCGGCGTGTAGTTCGAAAATATCCATTCATCACCGTGGTGCTTTGATCATAACCTTCCCTACCCCATCCAGGGCAGGGGTGGGAAGTGTGTGAGTGTCGCTAGTGCACAATTGCGTACTTGGCCAATAGTGGGCCGTATTATCACCCTCCAAAGCCCCTGTCAAGTGAGCAATGAGTATCCTCGTGGGCATGGATCGCAGCGATGGCCCCCCGCCCGGATCACGGAGCACCAGGCCATAGGTGAGCGCCACATCCCCACCTGGTAATGCGAAGCCTTGGTACTCGGGTTCACCCGTGCGATCACGCACCCAGAGCCGCGAGGTACGCGTGGCGGTATGCCGTGAGGAAGGCGGGTATCCGCCGCGAAATCTCACCGACCCGTGGGGGTGAAGCACAGGGTAGACCCACCTGAGGGGTGAAGCGACGCGAAGCCCCATAGCCCGGATATTTCATGAGGGGTTGGGATCGGGGGTAAAAGAGGGGTGGAGCCTGGCCAGACGAGACCGAGCCGCGATCGC
>JAFGKV010000243.1 GCA_016928395.1 Candidatus Fermentibacterota bacterium
GTGTACTTTTGGCAAGCCTGTGTGAATTGCCCGCCAGGGTGTGTTATGCTGGCCGAAGCCGCGCAAAAACGCCAGTTGGCGCCGCGGATGGGGCGCGGGTGACCCGCACCGCTTCCGCCGAGCTCGGGTCAGCGCCGGCCGGGGGGTGCCATCCCGGAGCGATGGCCGCGCGGCTATGAGCCGGCGCCGGTTGGGGAGGTTGGGCGGGGTCGGACTGGGGGAAGGAGCTTCGGTTCCTACGGGCTGGCGATCCAGCAAGGCCTCTCAGCGTTGGGGTGCGCAACGGCTGGCGCGACGGGGAGCGCGGACGCCGATGCGCGTGTCGCCGACGCCGTCGGTAGCTCTGTGCGGCGGCAATGGACTCGGTATGGGCAGCCGCAGGAGGCGTTATCTGGGCGATGCCTTATCGGCCGACGGAGAGGGCCGGTAGTCCCACTTACGTTTCACGACCCTGTGGCGACGGAGTTATCCGACAGTTCTCCCGGACACCTTCTCGGCCCATATCTGGGTAATTCAGGGGCTCTGAAGCAGCTCACGGGAATGTAACGACGGTCCCTCTGCGTGGGGCCGCCGTCACGTCAGCCACCGCCGGTAGGAGTGGCGGCAGCCAAGGCATCCTTGTAGTTCCAAGGCATCCATGCCGAAGGGTTGGCGTGGACCTCTGCGTAGTGCCGCTGGAGTGCCGTGAGATAGTGGAAGGGGTTCACACCGTTGAGATAACAGGTGTGAATGAGGGTCATGTGGATGTCGCCGACGAGGGCACCGTTGGGAGTCAGATAGAAGAGCGAATTCCTGCGGTGCCGTATCACCATTTTCAGGGCGCGCTCGACGACGTTGTTATCGATTGGCGCCCCGGCTTTATGCAAGAAAAGCGTAAGCGCTTTCCAGTGTCTGAGCATGTATGCTATCGCAGCGCCCAAACTCGAGTTCTTCTCCACTCTCTTCTCTTCGAACTGCACCTCGAGCCATACCTGGAGGCGATCCATGAGGATTCCGCTGCTATCCTGGTGAAATGCCAGGCGCTCTTCAGGCGACAAGTCCATGTGCTTTGCCACGGCGTCGTTGACATAGACGTCCCGAAAGATCTCGATCACGAAGCTGCAATCAACAGGGAAGGACTCCACCAGATCGACAAACTGCCTTCTGGCATGGGCACAACAGTTGGCCAGAATGACTGCGAAGTCCTTGGGCGTGTTGCACGACGAGGCGTCACACATGTGAATGGGAGCAGCCAAACCCTCCGCGCGTCGCCGCAGCACATCGGCCAGATTCTCTCCGGCGTGCTGCCGGCCGGTGAAGAAGAGCGCGACCTTGTGTCCCTGGACCATCGAGACAATGCCAGTTGTGAATACCCCCGTTCGGGAAGGAGCGCCTTTGGTATTGCGATCAGCTCTGGCGCTCTCCAGCATGAGAGCCATGACTTTCATAGGGGTGTCGTCGTTGTGGACAACGTCACCCTGGGCTGCTTGTCGTATGAACTCCTCAAACGCAGACGAGTACCGAGCGGCCGCACGATCCACGAGCTCCCACTGGGTTGCCGCGGGTACGGGGACTCCGAGGCTGGCTTGTAGTTTTTCGAGTCGATTGAACGGGAATCCGTTCCCGTACTTCAGGACTCCGACTACCGTTGCCGCCGTGGCGTCATACTTGTCAGGCCCTGCATCCGCCGGCGTGTCGGCGGTGAATACAGTACCGCACAAGCCGCAGCGCAGCTTCTCGAGCTCATAGACGGTCGCCTTCAAGGGCGGCTGGCCAACCACTCGAACTACGGTCCCTGGTTGCTGAGACTGATACACAGTACCCTGTGCGCATTCCGGGCATGAATTCCCCGCTTTGAGGTTCTCAAGGGTAACCCGGACTCTAGCAGCGCCGGTGTACGCAGCGGCCCCGTTACGGCCATGGCCCTTGCGTTTCGTCTTCGGTACCGTCGGCCTCTCGGTTTGCACCTGAGTGTCGTCGACAGATGTGGGCTCCGCGGGGGCGGGAGTCTCCGTTGTCTTGAGCACGTTCTTCGTCTTCTCGGTAGAGGGGCCGAAGATCATCTTCAGAAGGCGCTGGATCGAGTGGCTTTTCTCCTGGTAGGCATGAGCCAACTGGGCATGCGTGTCCAGAAAAAGGCGAAGGATCTCATAGTCACCCTCGACGAGTGATCGGTTTTCCAGCCGAACACACAGGGCGGCAAACTCCTCAGGACTGAGGTCTTTGTTTCGTAGAACCGCGATGCTTGTCAATTCACGCCTCCCGAGAGCACCTTCCGGAACCGGCGAGTGAGGGGGTACCCAAGGATGAGCTTGATCGGCACTCGCTTCTCGTAGGTCGGTGCGTTGTTTCCCCGGCCCGACGTCTCGCCCAGGACGAGCCAGTTGGCGGCGCGGTAGCACGTCCCCCTATACCGCGCCGGATCCGTGAAGGTCTCAAGGTAATACACCGGATGCCCGTACACCTGCTCCCAGTCCCGGGGCAACATGCTGGCCATGCACCCAAGGATGTGGGAAGCCAGATAGCGAACGGAGACCCATGGCAATATGAGAAACCGCGTATTATAGGCGATGAACCGAATGTTCCTCCGCCGGGCTTCCGGGGACCAGCCGATGAACCGATCGCGAATCCCCAAATGGCGTGGTGCCGAGGACCACGCCATGCAGGCAAGGGGCCGATCCTGCGAGTATATGATGTATTTCAGGTGCTCTCCCACGGGTTGCACATAACGAAGGTAGTGGAAGCACTCGATGAGGCTGCCGAAGAGGCCCTCGTCAGAGGTCCGTCGTACCTGACGAAAGTCGAGTGGTTTCACCGAAGCCAGATTCCCCTCGATGGGGGTCTGGTCGATGAGGACGTGCGGAGAAGGCCGCTTGCGGTGAGCTAGCGGGTTAGGGTTGCGTCGCCGTATTGGAGGCAGCTCGATGAATCCTTTGCGATGGAGGGCGAGCATGTACCCTCGGCAGACCATGTCACGAAGGACCCCGTTGGGCTGCCGCCAGTCCCATGCCTCGCAGAGGAGTTTCGAGAGGGCCCGCCGGCTGGCGGTGGGGCTTCGGGCTATGAGTCCCTTGATGAACTCGACGTCTTCACGCGTGACCGCTTTGCCGCGATATCTCAGGAGCTCTTCCATAGAGGAAGAGAGATAGCATAGGTGGTCTCGGAACGCAAGAGAAAACCAAGCAGTTAATCAGAATTAATTCGGTCAACCCGTTGCCGCCACGCTCCGCCATGCGGGCGCTACGTCTGCGTGCTCGGGGTTGCCGTTCCACAGGAGCACCTGGAGCTGGTGAGCCTCAAGCGGCGAAGCCCGTTCGCCGGGGCTTTGGGGCCACCAGCGGAATCGTCCCGTTGAGAGCCGCTTGAGCATGAGCCAGAACCCCTGCCCGTCGTAACACAACAATTTCACGGACGTCTTCCGTCGGTTGCGGAATACAAAAATCGCCCCGGACATTGGGTCGGACTGCAGCTCATCCCGGCAGACTCGTGCAAGACCGTCGATGCCGCAGCGGAAATCTGCAGGCTGAATGGAAAGAAGAATCCTCATCTGAGCGGTTACTTGAATCATCGCTCGGCACTCACGAAGGCCGTCGTCAGCGCGACCAGATCGGCATCCACCGTGCCCTGAAGGGAGATGCGCATTCTGACTCCTGACGGGCTCTCCAGCTCCACGATGCACGGAGAAGAAAAGACCGGCGGTGCCGTACGGACCTCAACGAACTTAGGTCGCCTACTCGAAGAGCGCCGGCGGCCAACAGTTCCCCCGCTTGTCCGCCCCTTCAAGCGTTCGTAATTCACCCCGAGCGCCTTCGAGACACAGTGGACCCCGAAGTCATGCGCCA
>JAFGKV010000244.1 GCA_016928395.1 Candidatus Fermentibacterota bacterium
CGCTCGCAGGCGACAGGGTTCAGGGATCGGGGTTCAGGCTGGCCTCCTTGCTTCTTTACCTCTTTGCTTCTTCACCATTGCTCCCAGTTTGCGCCCTTTGCGGCTTTGCGTGAGATCTTGCCCCCCTTTGAGCCCTTAGAGTCTTTGAGGTGAAATGTATGCCCTTGCTTCCTTTGCGTTCTTTGCCTGCCTGTGCGTCGCACGCAGACAGGCGTCTTGGCGTGAGACCCTTCATGCTCTTCATGGTGAACTTCGCTTCGTTCCGCCTTCCGCGCTCCTATCTCCTTACTCCTTCACCCTCGCTTTGCTCGCCAGTAGGTAGGTTTTCCAGATCGTCCAGGTCCTTGTGACGACCGCTGGCAGCTTTGTTGGTTCTCAGATGTCTCAGGCTGATAACGTTCACCCTCTCCCCGTCGATCTCATCGACGACGCGTTCGGCAAAGCACTGGGCGAAATCCA
This sequence comes from Candidatus Fermentibacterota bacterium, assembly GCA_016928395.1. GTDB lineage: Bacteria > JAFGKV01 > JAFGKV01 > JAFGKV01 > JAFGKV01 > JAFGKV01. The sequence continues at coordinate 460 of JAFGKV010000244.1, forward strand.
CGCCGGAGATCGAGGTCAGCAACTCGACCCGTACGGGAGGAACGCCCATCCTGATCACGCGATTCTCCTGCAGGAACAGCTCACGAGTCAATTCCGGCACACCGAATCCGAAGGCCGAGAGGGTCTCGACGAGCTTCTGGGCGTTGCCCGGATTGACCGCAACCCAGAGATCCATGTCGGCAGTGGCACGTGGATAGCCATGATATGCAACGGCGTATCCCCCAATGAGGAGATACTCAACTCTGTGCGAGTCGAGTAACCGTAAGAGTTCTTTGAAGTCTGGTGGAAGCTGGATCGTAGCCATAAACGATCTGCCGCATCAGTTCGAGTGCCCTGAGCCGGTCGGCCGGGCTTCGGGATAGCCAGAAGGCGATATCGTGCCCCTCTTCCGAAAGCGGAACGACATCGAACGATTGCTTGTCCATCCGGGTGGTAGCCACAGCGCCCACGCGTCACCTCTGCGAGTTGGGAGCACGGATGCCACGATGCGAGCGACTCCCGCATTCGGGGGCACTTTCAGGCAAGTGCTTGATGCTTTCACCACATTGAATAGAAAGGGCACCGAGCCCATCCGGTCAAGCCCCTCGCGGCTCGCTTCGCTCGCAGGCGACAGGGTTCAGGGTGGCTTGGCCTGGGGTACTGGAATGGTGGAATGGTGGAAGACTGGAATGATGCAGGAGCATCCACCTCCATCCCGTGCTAGCCCATCCACCCGTTCCGCTAGCGTTTCGGATTTCGGGCTTGGCCCCGCACCTGCGGATGCTGGCGTGGTCCAGCACCACTGGATGCTGGCGGTTCGTACTTCGGTCTTTCGGCGGCATCCGCCGTGGCTCTGCCGCCCAATCTCCTCACTCCTCACTCAGCCTCGCTTCGCTCGCAGTTGTCAGTCATCAGTTCTCAGTTCTCAGTTCAAGCCGATCCGCCGCCCGGTTTTCCTCTTAACCTCTTTTCTTCTTCACCCCTTCACCCCTTCACTTCTTCACCCCTTCACCCTTGCCCGGCGTGGGCAATATGACTACATTGCAGGAGTTGTAGTTGCATCGTTGAGTCGGGAGGTGCCGAGGTGCCAAGCGTCGGAATCAGGGAGCTCAAGATCAATCTCAGTCGATACGTCGAATCTGTATCGCAAGGCGATGAAGTATTGATCACAAAGCACGGAAGGGTTGTGGCACGACTCGTCTCGGTTCAGAAGAGGAGCCCCAGGCTGAAGGATGAGCTGGCCACGCTCGCGGCAGAGGGTCTCATCCGGCTCCCGGCGGAGAGGCCCGGCAAACGTCAGCGTCGACTTCTGAGGATCATGGGTCTTCCCATGTCTGAAATGGTGATAGAGGATCGGCGGTGATCCTGTACTGCGATACCAGTGCTCTCGTAAAGCTGTACTTCCATGAGAGTCATTCGGAAGAGGTCATTGCACAACGGGGAGAGGCCGAAGCCCTGGCCATCTCGTCAGTCGGTTTTGCTGAGTTCTTCGCGGCGCTGAATCGGAAGCAGAGGGAAGGCGGTCTGGAGGCGAGAGTCCACCAACTCGCGGCGGCGCGCTTCAGGGAGGAATGGCTGAGCCTCGTACGGGTGGAGATCACCGAGGAGTTAAACGAGACGATCATGCGTCTGCTGGCCGCTTATCCTTTGAGAGGGTTCGACGCGATCCATCTCGCGTCCGCGCTCATCCTACGCGAACGGCTCAAGACGGCGGAGATTCGGTTCGCATCCTTTGACGAGCGACAACGGCGCGCCGCGGAGCAAGAATCCTTGACCGTGGTTCCGCGCCTCTGAAGGGAGGGAACGCCCTAACTCCCGCTCCTGGCCTCGCGCGGAGAGTGCCGTTCACCGCTCACAGTTGACAGTCGATCGCGGCTGGAAGCTCTCCTCCCCGTCTTGGATTTTCACGTGAGTTAGGACGTTATCCCACACCGTGAGCCAGGCGGCGGCGCCACGTGGCAAGGTGGGACTCACGTCCGCGCTTGGTGCTCCGGATTCCCCGCGCAGTGGGCCGAACTGCCGACTGGCTCCCCCCCGACTTCTTCACTTCTTCACCCCTTTACCTCTTCACCCTTTCATCCCCTTCATGCCCTTCATGCTCTTCATGGTGAAGATCCATCTCCGCGTTCCCCCCTCCGCGCTCCGCATTCCGCACTCCTATCTCACATTTCCCTTGCTTCCTTTGCGTGAGACCCTCGCTTCCTCCTCTCCTCGAGATTCTGCTTGCGCGGCCCCCCTTTCGGTGTATTATACCGGCAGTTCGTACGCTTCTTGCGCTAGTAGTGTTTGCGATCTGATGTGGGATTTCTCCCGGTCCCACAAAGGTTTCCTCGGGGAGGAGGGTTCATCCCATGAAGTATGAAAAGCCTATCGTTCGAGATCTGACCGGCCGTTCCGCGGCAGGCGGACCGCCTGTAATTCTGGGGTGCGGATATGGAAATCTGGTTGACAACAACTGCAATCCTGGACAGACACTTAGCCAACCGGGATTGTGTCTGGCGGGCACAGAAGGCCCGGAGGATTACCAGGCTGGTAACTGCGCTCCTGGGACCCTCGCTTCTCCTGATTGCCTTACTGGTTCCGCTGCAGCCCCATAATCGTCGTAGGTTGGGTTAGCCTGCGTAACCCAACAGCCCTCTGACCTGCAAATAGCTCAACAGCCCGCAGGGCGAGTCAGCGTACTCGCCCTGCGGGCTTGTCATTCTGGGTGGCGGCTACAGCAGTTGCTGAGTGAGAAGTACCCGTAGGTTGGGTTAGGGCAGCGTAACCCAACATTTCGCTGTCATCGACCACCGCGGAGCGGTCGCTGTTCGTCCCCGCGCGGAGCATGGGGACGAGCCTTGTCTCGGGCAAGGTCGGAGCCTTGCCTCTACACAGTCTCCACCCACGCCTCCCTCGCTTTCGATATCGCCGTCGCCCCCTGAACGCCATCCCCGAGCCACGCCTGCCCCGGCGGCGGTGATGCGGCGCCCATTCTGTTCTCCCTTCATGCCCTTCATGTTCTTCATGGTGAAATCTGTACCCAGGGGTGCACAACCTGGCCCCACCCCATCTCCTTACTCCTTACTCCTATCTCCTCACTCTCTCTTCACTTCAGAAGAACCAACGGCAGAACCTCCTCAGCCCCACCCGAGAAAGCCCGCACGAAGTAGACGCCCGAGGGCGCCGGCGCGCCGAGGGCGCCCCGCCCATCCCACACGGCCTCATGGGCCCCGGGAAGCACTGGGCCGTGGATCAATCCGGCAACCCTTTCACCCGCCAGGTTGTACACCGCCATGTCTGCTGGTCCCGGGCCGACTGTGCGATAGGCGATAGACACCCGATTCGTGAAGGGGTTCGGGAAGGCCCTCTGTAGCATGAGAACCCCCACGAGGGGCGCAGGCTCGTTGACATCGATGCTCAGCGGTAGATCAAGTCGGCCCCAGCCATAGATATTATCCGGACCGGTCTGCCCCATGTCGATGGCATGCGCCTGCAGGCAGTCCCATACTTGAGCCAGGGTCCACTCCGGGAACGCCCCGATCACCAACGTTGCCGCCCCCGCGACATGGGGACTGGCAACCGAGGTCCCGGAGAAGCCAGGGCCTGACGAAAAGGTGGCAACCCTGTCTGGCCCGGCGATCTCCGGCTTGGTTCTTCCATCGTAGGTCGGCCCCTGGGAGCTGGAGGCCTCCTGGGGGCCGGTGGTCCAGTTCTCCTTGGCGATAGCGCCGACGGCGAAGGCGCCGACCGCGTCGGCGGGTTGCAGAAGGCTGCCGGCGAAGGTTCGATACTGCAACGAGTGAAACGCACTCACGATGGTCAGCGTATTCGGCTGGGTCGTGTGATATTCCTTCACGGCTACCGCGTATTCGCCGCCGGAGGGGATTGCGAAGCCGACTTCCTCAGTCGGCGGTTGCGAGCCTGTCTGGCGGGTACAGGACGAGGCAACCATTTCCCACACGGCGTCGTTCTTGCGATAAAGGTTCAAATCGTAATCCTCAGCCGTGAGAGGCCAGGCGCTCCAACTCAGGTAGATCCACACGGTATGGCCAGCGCTCAAGGTTCCCAACGAGTTGAACCCAATGCTCGGGTTCGCCGCGAAGTCATGCAGGCTGTCCCCATCGGCGTCGACGAAGGAGCCCCGGTAGTGATTGTAGGCATGGTTGCCGATGGCATTTGCCCAGAAGATGCCGTGGTCCGCCGCGTCATCGGCGATCTGGCACACGGTGCCGGTGCCGTCGTGCCCGCCGGTATTCGCATAGCCGACGGAATGGTTGATGACCCGGATCCCATTGGCGATGCAGTAGTCCTTGGCATTGGCCAGATCAACCTCGCTGTAGGTGTTGATCAGGGTCAGGTCAGCATCAGGCGCCATGTCGTGGACAATCTCGGCGACTGCGGTCCCATGCCGGCTCAGAGACTCCATGCCGTAGCCGGTGAAATCCACGGTGGTTACATCTTCAGGAATCTCTCCGGCCGCAATAGCCTGGCTCAGGTTCTGGAAGCCGACATCGACAACGGCAACCTTAGCGCCGGCCCCTGTAAACCCATGGGCGTGCCACTGGTCCGCTCCAGTGAGCGCAACCCCTTCGCTAGTGACTAGCGGGATTGGACGCGCCGGCGCTCGCACGTATCGCACACCCCGAAGGTCGGCCACCGCACGTAACTGTGGAATGGTAACGGAGCACACATGCAGATTCCCATTCTGACCGAGGATTTGGGCGCCGCGGGATGCGAGGTGACCCTGGGGCAAAGGCTTGTAACCTTCAACAATGACCCGAACACGGTTCCCCTCGGCATCAATGCCCCATCCTTGTGCGGCCAAAAGCGCCGCCTGTTCACCATGAAGTTCGTACGACATTACGAGACGGGCCAGCACATCCTGCATGGCCCCGAATTCCACGCCGGCCGGCGCGGCGGCCTCCCCATCGGGGACGGTGCGCACGGTCAAGGCCATGGCCGTCGCAGCCGCCAGTGTCATGAAAGAGTACATGATTACAGCGGCAATCCGGTTGAATCGGAGTAATGGGCTCATAGGTATCATCTCCCTCCTAAAGGGAACGGTGGCGGCACTCATTGCCTAGTCGGCACAGCCACCAAGGAACACCGC
>JAFGKV010000245.1 GCA_016928395.1 Candidatus Fermentibacterota bacterium
CCACACTTTCCCCGGTCATTGCCCGACTCGTTCGGGCAATCCAGGCCGGAGGATACCGACCGAGTTCTGGATCACCCGATCACGCCGGGTGATGGCATTCGTCTTTCTCGTTTGCGGGGTCGATCCCTTGGACTGCCTCACGAGGTCGAACCACCACTCTGCGGCAGGGTGGGCCCGGTGGGCGGCCAGCACCGTTGGAGATGGGTGCGCGTCAACTGAAGGTACAGGTTAGCTCTCAGTTCGAAGATGCGCGGGCAGTCCCGAGGATTCAGGCTCGCCTCCTGTGCTTCTTCACCTCTCTGCTCCTTCACTCGGTCGATCGATTGACGCCTTCCTGATGTCCCCAGAACGAACAGCCCATGCGACAACACCCCCCTTATGTTCCCCACACGGTGCAGGGTGGGTCCCGTTGAGATCTATCGACTTACCAGGAAGCCATGGCCGAGACCTGTCGTGATTTTGTCGGATAACACGCGAAGTTCGGACGTGAATGCCCCGGAGACTCGCGCCGCTTCGCTCGACTCTTCGACTCATCACGACGATGCCGGCCCCGAAGAGCATGGAGAAGATCGCAAGGAACATCATGTCAACGGAAATGTATGATATCAGCCACACGGCCAGATTGATCCCCGTCAGGTTGATGGACGCAGTTGGATCGTAGCACGCGGAATCGATCATGGCCAAGGACTGGATGTTCATCACCGGAATCACGAGGACCGCACGACCCCGCAGAGTATCCGGCGCCTCGATGCGACCCGCGCCTGGGGCGGTCGCTACGCGCCATGGCTGTCTCTCGTCCTCCATTCTGGCATCTGGGGCCATGTCTTGTCCATCTGATCAGTGAACTTGCCACGACGTTGCGCGGTAGTAGTCACACCACCTATCGAACATCACCGTCTGAGCTTCGACTTCGGCACCGGGCCAACCACATGATCCTCCTTCTGGACCTCTGGCGTTGTTCTCAGCGAGGGATCTGCACCGAGGTTCGCCTCCCGGTACCGATCCGGGCGGCTATGGGGATCGGTCGAAGACGGTGCGAGCATCCATGAGGACGGCGCCCTCCGGGACCCCTGGCGCTGAGGCGGCGGGGGGATACCCCGATGGCACATAGCCCTCCGCGCCAATGATGGTCGCGCACCACTCCCGCGCCATGAGCGAATAGCCCAACCCATTTGGGTGGATCCCATCTAGCGACAGTACATTGAAGAGCCGGTTTCGGAACTGGTTGGGCGGGAGAGGCGGGCCCATGGCCTGGGCCGTCTCGTACAGCACCGTGTAGTGATCGGCGAGAGGGATCGACTCAGCCTGGGCGTATGCCCCGATGGCCTGGTTCAGCGCGATGACCCGGCTGTTGGCCGCGGGATCAACCCAGTTCTCATAGCCGCACTCTTCCGGAGGGATCCGGGGCGGCACCGTGCCGAGGATGACGATCATGTTGCGGGCTCTGGCTTCCGAGACCATGGCCGCCAGGTTGGCCACGGTCTCAGAGGGGCTGATTGCGTCCTTGGCGTCAATGGTGCCAAAGAGCAGCAGTAGATAGCCCGCATTCGCACCCTCCAGCAGTGGTGCTATCTCTTCCAGGCCCATGGCGCTGGATCCAGCGGGAACGTACTCGTAGTCAACTGCCACCGTGGTGAGGAGAAACTGCGTCAAGGCCGACTCGAGCTCCCCCACATAGCCCTCGCTCATCCAGATCCAGATGGTGGTGCCGTTGCCTGAAGGTATCCCCTGAGCTCCCGCGGTGATGCTGTCGCCAAAGCCTAGCAGTCGGTGGGGGTCTCGAGATCCGATGTCCGGAAGGCGGAACGTAGCGACCGAAGACCACGGCCCCCACAACAGCCCGTCGAACGCCCGGGCGCGCCAGTAGCGCGTTCCTCCGCTGAGGTTCATCTCCGGTGCTACTATCCAGAGTACCGTGCCCGCGACCTCCGCCAGCGGCGGACTTTGCGCGACCCGCTGGGCTAGCAGCGCGTCGGCATAGACCTCCACGCTGTAGAGCAGTTCATCCCCGTTGGGATCGACGGCGCCAGTCATGGTCAGAGGAGGCTTCCCCACCGTGACGGGGGTCCCCCCATCCGGCTGCAGCGCGTTGGGTGCGGTGGGGACAGCATCTCGTACGACGTGCCGATCCTCTCGGGCCGTCCACCCCGCCCTGTCCGTCGCCATTACCGTGATGGTAGTCCACCCTTGGGGCAGACTCACCACCCCGTTGAACGCTCCCGCCCCGTCGACGCTTACCGGTGAACCCTGGATGGTCACATTGGAGCCTATCTCCGTAGTACCCATCACCATCACGCTGCTGTTCTCGGTAATCAGGCTGTCCGGCGGGCCCGTAAGTGATATGAACGGCGGCATCGTGTCCAGAGAGAGGGGCAGCCGGATGAGTGTGGTGTTTCCTGGCCCATCCCGCGCCGCCACCACCAGCGTATCGGGCCCTTCAGCCAGAAACGCCACGGCCATGAAGGACATGCCTTCCACGCTGGCCTCGACCCCGTCTACGGTTACTGCGGCTCCGGGTTCCGTTTCTCCGGAAACCATGACCGGATTCGCGGAGAACAGCTCTCCTGGTTCTGGCGCCGTGATCGTCAGGGCCGGGGCAATCCTATCCATGATGAACACATGCGGCGTTCCAGGATTGCTGGCGTGACCGGCGCTATCAACCGCAGTTCCGTGGACCACCACAGCACCGTCGACATCCGGTGCACCAATGGTCATCGCCCAGGCCCCCGATGCGTCAGTAAGGGCCTGCCCCATCTCCTCTTCCCCGGAATATACAGTGACCGTCGCCCCGGGCTCGGCTGCACCCGCAACCGGGATCAGCGACACTGCCAGGACTGCGCTGTCCGGAGGCTGGAGAATGACGGGAGATGGAGGTGGGGTCAGATCCACCGAGATCCCGACCGAATCACCCCGCACCCACCCCTGGCCGGGCGCCGAGGCCCCGCGCACGCTGATCGTGTGCGCCCCATCAGGCCTGGGCGTGGGCATCGTTACCCCAAACAGGTCGCCCGTCACGAATCCCTCCGCAGCATTCCCGTCGATCAGGATCTCCACCCACGATCCGCTTTGCCCGCCGCCCGAGACCATGAGTGTCTCCTCGATGACCAGCGCACCCTCCAGAGGTTCGTTTAGACACGGTGCCGCTGGCGCCGCGGCATCGATCACGACCGAGCGCTCAGAAGACTCCGCGCCGGTGTTCCCTGCGCCGTCGGTGGCCCGCGCGCTCAGCCGGTAGATGCCGTCGCCCGGCAGAACCAGCCCCGCCGAGAATGCCCCTGCGCTATCTGCCGTCAGTGCCACACGCCACTCCCCGTCGACCGCCACCTCCACCTGCGCATCTGCCTCCGTGGCCCCCTCCACCGTGATCTCCGGGTGCCGGTACAACTCGTTCTGCCCGGGCCGGATTATCACCGGCGCCGACGGTGCCGTCCGGTCAACCCACAGGCGAATGGCGTCCTCCGCAACGTTTCCTTCGGTATGAAGCGACACGATCCCTACTATGTGAGGCCCCTCATCCACCAAAGCAGCCGGCCCAAGGGAGAAGGCTCCGCCGGAGGGGAAGGCCCGATGCCCCGTGTCACCCCCGTCCACGAACAATGCAAGGGAGTCGGTTGCTGCGGCGCGCCCCTGCACCAGCACCTCGCGGGCGTTTACCACGGTATCGGCGGCCGGTGACTCAACCGTCTCCACCATGGGCCTCTGACCGCCGCCCAGCATGACCGTGATGCTCTCGCTCTCGGCTGTATAGCCTCCCCACTCAGTTACTCCCCGAACCCACAGTTGCACCCACCCGCTTCCCGATGGGTCCAAGGTTGGCAGAATGAACCCGCCATCACGCACCGGCACCATGGCACTCAACGCCCCATCTCTGTAGATTTCCACTTCAGTTACACCCAACGGCGCCCGCCCTGCCACCGGCACGGCACCCGCCGGTATTGCCACACCGTGCACCGGAAACAGCACTACAGGCGTGGCAAGATCCTCATAGCTCATGGTCAGCACCACCGGCGCGCTGACCCGCGACGTATCCTGCACCATTCTCGCCCAGATCACCCGGCCTCCCTGGCCTCCCAGGGGCACATCGAGCGCCTCGAACTCCCCTGCCTCAGTGCTGTGTGCCAGCACGGGACTCGCTTCGCTGTCCACGAACACCTCAAGCGCCTGGTCAGGCTCCGCATTTCCACGCACCGTTATCTTCAGACGACTCGAGACGCTCCCAGAGCGTGGCGACGTGATGACCGGTACGGTGCGCGCCGGCGGCGTTACTTCCTCGCCACACCCGGCCCACAACAGAGGCAGCACACACAGGACTATTCGTTTCATCAGGTTCTCTCCAGGGATACGCGCGGTGTGACGATGCGACACTCGGTCTCCCCTCTGAAACCCCGCACTCTATCCGGCACGTTCCCGCAACCCGGTTACCCCGCCAGTGCTCCGTGCGCCTTCACCCTCACCGGAGTACATCAGCCCGGTCAGGTTTATGGCAGGCGCGGCCGTGCCGGCGGGGACGAAGATCTGATCCCACATCGCGATATCGCATGGCCTCCCGAAAGCTCAATGGGAGAAATTGGGGACACGCCCCACACTCAACCCAGACAGCCTCCCGGCCTCCTGGGCCCGCCACAGAGTTGTCTCGACTGCCGTCCATCGCCCGCCTGAACCGTGGGGGAGCGGCTCCATTCCTGGATCTTCTCCGCTCCGAGCATTACCTTCACCCCGAGGCAGTGATGGAGTCGACCGGATCGTTCGCACGCCTCTTTGGAGAGGGAGCCGCGCACCTGTCCGTGAGACACGCCACGAGCCACGGGTCGTCGGGGGAGGGCCGGATGGATCGGTCGGACTCGCCGGAGAGGCCGGATACGCCGGTGCCTGCTCCTTCCACCATAGTATGGCGTACAACGGTCGCAGAGCATTGTTCAGGGGAGCACGCACTCGGCGAAGCTGAAGAACACTGAGGTTGAGCTTACCAGCTCGCGAGGTCGAACAGATGAGATCATGCGCCTGTGTTCTGCTGCTCGGCACGGTTCTTCTTGGACCGCACGAGCTCTGTGCCGGGCATGACCGTCCAGATGCTCAGGACTTCCCAAAGCCTCTTGGAAGGGTCATCGATACCGAGGAGAACGGGCGTTACCACCTCTTCGAAATCGAGAGCTTCAGCGCGGCACGGGTATACGGGAACGTACTTTCGGGATATCAGCTTCACGTCCTGCGCACCAGGGAGTCCGGCGTGGCCATTGCGGAGGTTGGGCTCTCGCCGTCGCGCTACGAACGGCTCCAGGAGCACATCAAGGCCCGGGTCCGTGCCGTTGGCCGGGGCGAGCCGTCTCCAACGGCGCCCGTGCAGGAGATCAGCGACGAATCATGGAGGGTGGTGGAGGGAGCGGTGATGGTCCAACGTCGCGGCGAGCCTTCAGTGGAAGGGGTTCTCATCGAGGCAAGGGTTGATACTCTTCACGTGCGCCGTGCCGACGACACCATCGAACGCATCCCTTATGACCGGGTTGCCTGGATTGAATGCGCGGCGTCAGGACCGGCGACTTGGAAGCCATCCATTCCGGATCGCCACGACTGCCGGCTCTTCTTTGCGCCGACCGGGAGGATGCTCCGCAAAGGAGAGGGCGCCTTCACCGGGTACTTTATCTTCCTCCCGACTGCCTGGGTAGGGGTCAGCGACCGCCTCATGGTGGGAGGCGGAGTAGCCGTGAGCCCTGCTGCCATCAGTTTCGGGAGTGTCTACGGAGGCGCGAAGGCGGGAGCTCGTGTTCATGGCGCTCTCCATCTCTCGCTCACCACGATCTACCACAGATCGTTCTCCGCCGACGAAGGCACCTTGGTCGCGTTTGGGGCGGCCAGCTTTGGAGATCGCGGCAAGGCGCTCACCATCGGGACCCCGGTAGCCGTCGGCAGAGGCGCGAAGTACATCCCCCCCATGTTCATCGGTGGCGACATCCAGGTGGCGAAGGGCGTCAAGTTTGTTTCCGAGAATTGGTTCCTGAGCACTGGAGACAAGAAGATCTACCGTCTGTTCCTGGCGGGTTTCCGGTTTCACAGGCAGCGCGATGCGGTGGACCTCGGCTTCGCGTCCTTCGATGACCTGGGACAATGGCATCCTCTTCCGTGGCTGTCGGTATCGTTCTCGTGGGATTGGTGAGGCGAGAGCAGAGGCAGTCGAGTCCAACCTCTACCGGTCTACCTGCCCCGACCGCGAGGAGGGGACCGGCGGATCGTCACGTGAAGGTGAAGAAGGGCAAAGAAGTGAAGAAGTGAAGAGGTGAAGACTACAGAAAGTGAAGGTGGGTCGAGCTGAGAGATGGCCTCGTCCAATCGTGGTACTGAGGCGTGTTGCGGCCCGGAGGCCTGTCGCGGGCATGACGTGCGAGGGAGGCTCTCTCGGACAGACACCCTTGTCCCCGCTTGTATGATGTGACGGAGTCGCGGTTGGTTCCCATAGAGCATGCCGCCGGTCTCGGTGAATCAGCACAACTCAGCCGCCGGGAGGCCGGTGACCTTCTCCCAGACACGAGAGTCCGCGAGATAGTAGGTGATTCTCGCCCGGGCATGCTCAACGGTGTAGACCAGGAGCCGTGCCTCCACGGTCACTAACTTCCTTCGCGTCTCTATCACCCGGGCGCGCAACTCCAAAGTGGCCGGAATCCGCACTGCCTTCAGGAGCTCGATATCCAGACGCGTGGTGAATGCCGGGGCCTCTAGCTTCTGATGCACTGCCCAGTAGCCGACCTCGTCCAGCAACGTGGCCTGAATGCCCCCGTGGAGCACGCCGGGGTAGCCGCAATGCTCCGGCGCAGGGCTCACCAACGCATAGACCTCGCTGGCTTCCTCGTCGTGCACGAACTGCATGTGTAGGCCATAGGGATTCCGCGGGCTGCATCCGAAGCAGTTGTAGCCCTCGATGCGAAGGTAGGGGTTTTCCATCGGTCTTGATGCCATGGGCGCCTCCAGGGTTGGGCGTTCTCCGATAGGAACGCAAGGTCAGGGTTCAGTGGCACGGGTGAGTCGCGGCCACACGGCCTGGAACCATTTCTCGGCCAGCAGGCGGTCTCCTGAAGCCGTGGGGTGCACGCCGTCGCTGCGGGCGCCGGGTGAACCTTCGAACACCGTCTCAAGGTCGCACAGGACGGCGCCGCGGGTGTGCGCAACCTGGCGAATGGACGGATTGATGAGGGAGGCCAGGATGGCCGGAGCGTCGGCCCGCAGTGCAGGGTGGCGCCCGGGAATGGGCACCGTGCACAGGATTGCGGAAGCCTCGGGCCATTGAACCGCAATTTCGTCAAGGCATCGATACAGTGATGCGGCGATTGTCTCTTTCGTGGGTGCACATTCGCGCCTGGCGTCATTGCCGCCCGCCAGGATGATGACCGCCGCCACGGACCCGGGCAACTCCTGGCGGCCGCAGCGCTCCACGAGGGCACACAGGTGCCGGGCCGCCGTTCCGCCCCGCGCTGCCCTCACAACCCCCACATCGGCGCCGACTCCACGTAGCATGTGCCGGAGCATGGAGGGCGCACGGCCCGTGCACAGGCTGTCGCCTGCCACCACGAGCCAGCGCCGTGCCGAAGGCCGTGGTTCGCGCATCGCTGCCAGGCGGGCCAGGAGCTTGTCCACCCGGCGCGCGATGCTCATGCCCGTCGCCCCATGGACACCAAGAGCGCCAGCCCCACGCCTCCCAGGAGGATCTCCCAGCCCAGCACCAGCAGGTGCAACCCGAAGGCGGAGGACACCGCGTCCTGCGGACTGAAGCCCAACGCCGTGGTTGCCGCGACCCAGGCGGCCTCCCAGGTGCCGATGCCGGCCAGCCCCTGCACCGGCAGGGCTGTCGTGGCCTCAGCCGCCAAGGCCGCGGCTAGGAACTGAGCTGGAGCAAGGCGCGGCACGGGCATGGCTGACAGCAGAACATAGAGCCCGGCATATTTGGCCAGCCTGGTCAGAAACGAACAGGCGAGGACTGTGGCCAACAGACCGCCTCTGGCCAAGGCTGCAACGGCGGAGGCGATTCCGGCCACGGCGTTCCCCACTCGACCCCTCCCGCACATCGTGGCCCCGAACCTTGCAGCGAGGATGGCTCCGGGGAGCGCCAGTACCATGACCATTCCCATCAGCATGAGTACGGAGTGCATCGCCGTCATATCGGGGTTCGGCGACAGGACGCAGACCGCCAATACCAAGAGACCCAAGGCGGCGAACTCCACAAGGGTGACGCCAGCCAGGACCCCGACTCCTTCCAGAACCCGTATGCCCCAGATCGTGCGCAGCGCCGCAGGTATGGCTGCCAGACCCGCCCTGGCCGGCACAAGATCCACCACCAGTGCCCGAAACCACATGAGGGGCACAAGACCGACGATGCCCACTCGACGCCCAAGCAGCAGATTGTACATGCACGCCCGCGCTGCGCTGGCTGCAAGCCAGAGCAGGGGAAAGATCATCGCGGTCGACCACCGCAGGCTTCTCCCGATGTCGAGGATCCCGGCCAGACCCGTCGATCCGATGAGCCAGCCGGTCAGCCCCAGCGTGAGGCAGCCGGCCAAAACGAGAGAGAGCGCTCGTCTGGCAGAGACGTTCACTGAATCAGCACGGCCGGGTCTTCGTAGGAAGCAGGCCTCGGTAGCCAGAGATCCAGGCCGTCGAAGGCTGCCTCGTGGCGGTAGCCGGTCATGAGAAACGCCTGGAACTCGGGGAAGATATCAGGCGGGGCGCTGCCCACCAGCGACGAGACCACGATGGCACTGGGCGGTTCTTTTGTAAGCTCATGCAGGAATCTGGCCGAGTGATCCGCCGCCTGAGGATTCATTGTGGGGACTCCCCAGGTAGTGGGTGGGGGGCTGAGGAACGCGTAGTACTTATAGTAGCGGGTCGGAGCGAGACGGCCGGTCAGGAAGTATAGGTCTTCCGCATGGCCCCATACGAGGATGGGCGTGTCTGGCTGCGTGCATTGTCGGATTACCTCCGCTAATCGTAGTGGCGCTATGGCGGGCATGTCGCGCCCCAGTAACGCAAACTTGGCCTGCCACCACGCCATGCGGGCGTCGTGGGCCACTCTGCCCAGTGAGGGCCACGCCAGGGTGGCGACCAGTAGGAAGGCCGCGGCAGTGTGCCGCGACGATGCCCGCCAGGAGGGCCGTAACTGGGAAGCCACCCATCCCACCGATAGGCACAGGGGTGGGATGAGCTGGACATAGTAGTGGGTGTAAAACCGCATCCCCGCAGCGACGCCCAAAGCGGCGCCCAGTATCCACGAGGCCAGGAGACTCAGCCGGTCATCGCGGGGCTCTCTCTGTACCCAGCTCCAAGGAAGCGTCGCGAGCACGGCCGTCCCCGCATAGTAGAGCAGCGGCATCTCCCGCACCACGCGCATGGTCTCCTGGCGGGCGATCCTCCACACCACGCCAGCGGCGGCGCCCCCGCCTGCGGCATAGGCAGCCGCACCCCGGGGATCGATCATGCGAAGGAAGGTGGAGAGCTCGCCTTTGGCCAGGAAGAACGCCACGATCGGGACAGCGGCCAGGGCGGCTCCCGCGGCCACTGCCACCATTTCTTTCATCCCGCGGCGCGTGTTTTTCTTCCAGATGACCGCCCACAGGATGAGGGGGAGGCATGAGAATGCCGCCTGCTGTTTGACGAGGGCCCCCGAGGCGACAAGGAAGCCCGCGCATCCCAGTCGCAGAAGGCCTCCCTTGGTCGCTGTCATCAACAGCAGGATGCCCCAGGTGATAGGCGTGGTCATCCAGAGCTCGTAGTTGGGGCATCGGCCCGAGAGTACTGGGGCAGTGGAGGCGATGACGAAGGCGATTCCCGCCCATCGTGATGGCCCAGAACCCCAGAGCCGGCGGACACCCCACAAGAGAACGATGAGGTGCACGGCTGACCACAGCAGGGCCGCGAGGTTCAGACCGAACGTTGACTCGCCCAGGAGCCGGGTCCACCCGGCAGCCAGGAAGAAAGCGCCCGGCAGCTTCTGCTCGAAGGAGTCGCGGTAAGGAACCAGGCCGCGGTTGATGAGCATGGCGTTGTAGGTGATGCCGCCCACATCGGGGTCTTCCGGCGGAAAGCTGATATAGCCTCCATGGATGGCCATGAGGCTGGCCACAATCAGCGCATCGAATAGGAACGGCCGGGTTCGGCTCAGCATGGCTGCGGCACTGCGCCACACGCCCCCCCGTCGAAATGGCGGGACAGGGGGGCGTTCACGGGAGGCTGTCGTGTGTCTGGTCTACAGGTGGCGCTTCACCACCTCGACAACCTCGGGGTAGTCTATGCCCAGCATCTGCAAGGTTTCCAGTTTCGGAACGGCGTTTCTCGTCCAGCCACGGCGTTCGTACACGGCATCCATGAGCTTCTCGTACCTCCCCTCACGATACGTCCGAAGGGCAGTGATCTTGTCGGCGGTGCTCATACCCTCGGGCGCGATGCCGACTTCATCCCGAAGCTGCGTATCATACCGCTCAGCCCTTGACTCGTATTCCTCGACGGTCACCGGACCTGCCGCACGGTAGGGTTGGGCGTCGAATCTGCGCAGGCCCTTGCCGAGACGGATATTGAACACGCGCTGGAAATCGTAGGCACGCTTGGACTGAAGGATCACCTCCTCCTTAGTGATCGTCCTGCCGGTCATTGAATTGAACAGGCGAACATAGTTGTCCACATGTTCCGGCACTTTGGCCGCTTCCTTCGGAGGGTGCTTCTTCTTGTTGTCGATGGGCTCGATGTCGTTCCAGGGCAGTTTGCACAAGCCGTTGAGGCCGAACCAGGTTCGCCAGAGCGGGAAGTAATAGAGCGCCTCAGCCTTATCGTCGAACGACGGGATCTGCTTGTTCACCATGTCCATGAAAATGAGCCATGCCTCATCGTGCTGAGGCCCCTTGTTTGTAAGGGCAAAGCCTCCCTGCTGCGCCAGAGACTCCTTGGATACATACTGGGAGTACTCCAAACCCTTGTTCTCCATGCCGATGTCATCGAGGAACGCAGCGTCGGCGCCATAGTGCTCGACGAAGTATTCCTTCATCTTATGCACGCCCATGCCCGCGATTCTGCCAAAGCCCTCGCCTCGGGACACCTGATGGAGGAGCTCTAGCGCGGCATCCGCGTTGCCGAACGCAAGCTTCAACCCTCCTGTCTGCTCCGTGGTGATGATGCCGCGTTCATAGCATTCCATGACAAAGGCGGTCAATGTGCCCCACGAGATCGTATCGATACCGTAGGTGTCGCAGTAGAAGTTGAGTTCCAGTATGGCCCGGGGATCGAAAATGCCGCAGTTGGACCCCACACCCGCGGCAGTCTCATACTCCGGCCCGTCGACCCGCACCCTCTCGCCCTTGTACGGGCCCGTCGAAAGCTCGAACTCCTCAACGGTCTTGGCGCATGCCAAGGTGCAGCCATACCAGCACCCGTCGGGGATGCCTTGATGGAACCACTTTACCCACACATCGGAGGAGATCTTCTTCGCGTCGGGATGGTTGCCGTACTGGAAGTTGTTCACCGGAAGCAGATCAAACGCGTTCATAACCTCGACGAGATGCGGCGTGCCCCGCATGCGCATGCGCTCCATGCTCGCATCGTTCTGGAAGATCTCCCGGTGCAGTGTGCGGCCTGTGTTCTGTATTTGCTCAAGATCGACCGGGTGGTTATCGTCGCCATGGACCTGGGGTGAGCGCACCACCAGTGCTTTGATGCGTTTGTTGCGCAGCACGGTTCCGGTGCCCCCGCGACCGGCCTGCTTAATGCGGACGCCCTTTCGGCGTACGTCCCACAACGAGAAGTTCAGGCAGCCCACCAAGGCGTGATCCGCGCCGCTGCCGGCGCTGACCACCGAGACATTGCGTAGGTCCTTCTCGTCAGCCGCATACATGTGAGTCAGCACATCGGCTAGGCGATGGGTATCCGCCGGTTCCAGAGGCGCGCTCTCCAGGGTGACCAGCCCCGTCTGCCCGTCGATGACGATGATGACATCCTGGTCGGCCTTGCCCTGCAACTCGATGCCGTCAAATCCGGAGAACTTCAAGTATGGACCGAAGTAACCGCCCACATTTGAGTCGATGACCTGATCGGTGGTCGGAGAGATGGAAACAACCAGGGACTTGCCGGAACCGGGGTACTGGGTGATGCCACTCAGAGGCCCCGGGCTGATGACAACCTCGTTTTCCTCGGAGTCCCATCGCGTCGAGTCCTTGACCGCATGCCACAGCAGCCAGAGGCCGAATCCCCGGCCGCCGGTGAACTTGGCCTTCATGTCGTCCGTGACGGGCCTTTCTTCTATCGTGCGGGTTCCCACATTGACATAGAGGGTCTTGCCCGTGTAGCCCTTGTCTACCGGGGAGCGTTCGTAATGATGGGTTGCCAGAAGCCGGTGAGCGGCCTTCATCTCGGCAATCGTCTTTGTGCTCATGCTCTTCCTCCGAATCCTCGGCCAGGATGTCTTTGTCTTAGAAGTAGTTCTTGGCGAAGGTGTCGCCTGTTTCGCCGGCTTGGTTCTGTTCGAGATATGACAACTCGAACTCACCGTCGACCAACTCTAATGCACCGGCCGGGCAGGCCTCGACACAGGCTCCGCATGCGATACACTTGAACGGCGCCAGGCGGGACGCGTGGGTGCGCATGGAACCCGTGGGGCAGTACTCAACGCATGCATAGCAGCCCACGCATAGGTTCTTGTTAATGACAACCGTTCCCGCCTTCGTGCGCGAAATGGCGGTCACTGGACAGATATCGATACAGACGCCGCACTGATTGCAGACATTGATGTCAACGGTTCCGTCATCAGCGTGCGTGACCAGAATGGACGACAGGGAGATATCGTCCGATTTCTGTGTCTTCTGAGCGCATGCACGCATGCACTCCTGGACGAACCTACACTTCTCGGGATGAGGCTTCACATACTTCATCGTCATGCCTCCAAGTGCGATGTGGTGGTAGTCAGGCACCGGCAGTCGAGGGTCAGCGCCGTGGCGCGGGCTTGCCGGGCAGTCTCTTACAATTCTGACCGATTCTCCATTGTGCGTCGCGCTCCATCCACCAGCCCGCGACTAAACGCACGTTTCATCCTGTAGATTCGGTGCGCGGCCAAAAGCACCCGCGGATCATACCGAATCCACAGCCCAAGCACAAGCAAGGTGAACGCGAAGGCATATGGCACACCCAGCATCCTGCAGATGCGCGGATTCCTCGGCACCAAGGTGCCGAGGAAAGCGTGCTCTCCCTGCCGCACGTCGTGAGTGTGGGCGCCCCACCGCCGGTGATGGTCCAACGCTGACGAGAGATCATCGCGATCCTTGTGTTCCACCACCGCGTCTGAGGCGAAGCGAAGCTCGATGCCGCAGCGCCTTGCTTCTTGGCAAAAGGCAACGTCTTCCCCCGTCGCAAGATCCTCGCGGAACAGCCCGGTCTTCTCGAACACCCACGCTTTGACGCTCATGTTGCACGTCGGGAGGTGCAGAAATCTCACGCGTCCGTCAGGGCGCCCCGGCGGAGAGGTGAACCATGAGGCATAGCCATCCGCGGCTCCGATCCGTGTGGTATGGATGCTGCGCACCGGACCGCCCACGATCCCTGCCATGGGATGGGCAGTGTGGGCCGTTGCATGGGCGGCAAGGGTCGTGGGATGGATCAGGCAGTCTACATCGTGGAATACCACCAGGGAATGGCCCGAAGCCAAGGCAGCCCTGAGTGCGGCATTACGGGCACCCGGAGGGCCCCGCCGCGTCGACAGACGGATACTGTGTCCTCGCCGCGTACGAGCACACCACAGCGTCATGATTCGGGGAGTGGAGTCGGTGGATTGGTCATCGGCCAGGAAGGCCTCCCAGTTCTGGTAGGTTGATTCCTCCAGCGACCGCAGCAGACCGGGCAACAGCTCGGCGGCATTTCGAGCAGGGACCACCACCGCCAGTTTGGGTTCACCGGAGTCGTTCATGAGAGGCCCATCGCGGCGAAGGCTATCCGGGCTAAGGATGGCGGGTGGAACAGGATGCTGGCAAGCAACGCGCAGTTGTGTGTACACCAGCAGCCTCCCTGGGCGATGAAGCTGCATTGCCGGCTCCATTGGGGGCTGCGAATCAGGGCGTCGAGGGCCGTGTCGTCGAGGCTGCCGACGGGGGGAAGCAGCTCACAGGGCCCTGCCGTGCGATTTGGCCACACCACCAGGTAGTTCCGCCCCGCCAAGCACGGGACGACTTGGCGCTTCTGCTGCAGAGTGCGAACGGATAGTGCCCAGGCGAGGCGATGGTACTCCCACAGCAGCCGGGCACCCAGTGCGCCGTGGGCATAGCGGTACCCACGCAATTCCGCCAGCAATCCCGGCCCTGCGTCGCGCAGACTCTCAGGCGGGGGTGGGCGGAGGGATGAATCGCGCGGGTCTCCCCTCAAGAGCATCAGTGAATGACCATCGGCACCGCGGGAGCGGACCCATGCGGCGAACTCCTTGAGGGATGGTAGGTTCTCCCCCGTGATCACGGTGTTCACCTTCAGTGCCACCCCGTCGATCCCGCGCACTTCCTCGAAGGTCGACCAGGCACGCTGCCAGGTGCCACGTCCCCGGATCGCGTCATGCATCGGCTCCGGCCCATCCACGGACAGGCTGATGACAAGCCTTCCCCGGGTGCGGGACGCGATTTCCTTCACCATGGGCACGATGGTCTTCCGATCATAGCCGTTGGTCGGTATTCCCAGAATCGCCGTGTCGAACAAGCTGCATATCTGGGGTAAGTCGTGACGGAGGAATGGTTCACCCCCGCCGATATCCAGCCACATGAGTCGGGGAAGCTGCCGGGCGAGATTCTCGTAGAAGCTCAGCGCTGGTTCCTCCGATCCCGGTTGAACGAAGCAGGTACGGCATGCGAGGTTGCACCGCTGGGTCACGTACAGTGTTACTGAACTCAGAGTATCCTTGATGAGGTGTTTGAGGTAGAAGGCGGGGAGATTCGGCATGCTCATGGGTTGCGTGCTCTAGGCGCGGCTAGTGCATGACCGCGTCTGCATTGGGATTGGATTGACGGAACGAGGGTCGCCTGCTAACTTGAGGTCTTAGGTGTCCTATGGCAACTGGAGGAGAAGCACTTATGCCGGAAATGCCAGAACTGGAGATTCTTCGCGAGGGGCTTGCGCCTCGGGTTCTCGATAGACCCATCGTTCGCATCATCGTCCGCCAACCCTCCTCCGTCAAGACGTTTCACCCGCCCATTGATTCGGTGATCGGTCAGCGCTTCACCGGGCTTTTCCGGAGAGGCAAGTTCGTCATCTTCTCGCTGGAATCGGGCGATAGTCTTGTGGTGCATTTGATGCGCAGCGGATGGTTGACGGCTCGCGGCACCGGGGAGGAGCCCTTGGCGCTGGACGCGGTGAGTTTCCTGTTTCGCGACGGATCGTCTTTGGTGGTTGTAGAGCGTGGGTCCAAACGCAAGGCCTGCGTCTATCTCGTTCGAGAACTATCGTCAGTGCCGTTCTTCAGCGGCGTCGGAGTCGAACCCTTCTCTCAGGATTTCACGGCGGAGCGACTCTTCGAGTGCCTGCAGACTGAACGGATGCAATTGAAGAGTTTCCTCATTGACCAGCGCTTTGTGGCGGGCCTCGGGAATGCATACACCGATGAGATCCTTTTCGACTGCGGGCTCTCGCCCTTCAAGATCACCACCACCGTCACTTTCGAGGAGACACAGAACCTCAGAATCTCCATCCATCGGGTTCTCGATCGCGGGATCCAAAGGCTTCGGCGTCTCGTGGGCGACGGTCTTCTGGAGAGCGAGGACCACGGTTTCATGACCATGCACGGAAGACCGGGGGAGACCTGCCCCCGATGCGGCGCTACCATTGCCGAGATTCGCTACAGCGACCGCAGCACGCACTACTGCCCGGAGTGCCAATCGGGCGGCAAGGTGTATGCCGACCGGCGGGCTGGTGTCTATCGGTAGCCACCGCCCCAGAGTCTGGCTCTCGTTCCTCGTACTGCCCGGTGAATTCCGCACCCAGCACCACAGCGCCCAATGCACTGAGCCAATACACTCGCGGGCCATGGAGATTGGTTTCGGGTATTTCCATTGGCTACTGCAGCGAATGAGTACCACGCGACAGGCGCCGACGAGAGATCTTTGACCCTCCGACACGGTCCAGGACACGGCGCGCCGCGTTCCTTTTGATTCGAAACCAGTCAGGGACGTGTGTTGCAGGCCAGTCGCTGACCGTTTCTCACGACGAACCGGGGCCGTGTCGTCGGCGTGGTCACGGCCCGAGTGCCGTGCAATCCGCTTGACAGGGATGGGAGCCTCTCTACCCTGTGATGGGTATAGCTCATCGTTCCCTGCCCCAGTGCAGAATGGAGACACCCCAGCCAGGAGGGCCCTGATGCCACAACCCCTGCAGATCGATCTCGTGGAGCACGGCGTGGAGCTCATACGCCGGGCATCCACCGTACTGCCGCCCGACATCAAAGCGGCGCTGGAGAAGGCCCGAGACGCCGAGGCTGTCGGCAGCGCATCGCAGCAGGCCTTGTCGACGATCCTCGAGAACGTCGCGATGGCCAAGGCCGACTCATCACCTGTGTGCCAGGACACTGGCACGCTTATCTTCTATATCGACCATCCCTTCGGCTATTCCACCGCACAGATGAGAGAGCAGCTCGATACCGCCACGGTCAAAGCCACGGAGAAATCCTATCTCAGACCCAATGCAGTGCACTCGGTCACGGGCAAGAACTCCGGTAACAATCTGGGCGGGGGCTCTCCCCAGTACCACTTCCATGAATGGGATAAGGACGAGATCCGCATCCGTCTGCTCCTCAAGGGTGGCGGCAGCGAGAACGTCTGCACCCAGTACTCGCTTCCCGATAACCGGATCAAGGCCGGGAGGACCTTGGAGGGCGTCCGAAAGGCGGTCTTGGACGCTGTCTTCACGGCCCAGGGTCAGGGATGCTCGCCGGGCGTCATCGGCGTGTGTATCGGCGGTGACCGAGGCGCCAGTTATGCCGCAGCCAAGGAACAGCTCTTCCGGCATCTTGATGACACCAATCCCGATCCCGCTCTTGCCGAGCTGGAGCACCAGCTACTGGCCCAGCTCAATGGGCTGGGGATCGGTCCCATGGGCTTCGGCGGGAAGACCACGGTGTTGGGTGTGAAGATCACCACCCTGCACCGTTTGCCCGCGTGCTTCTTCGTCTCGGTCGGCTACATGTGCTGGGCCGCCCGACGCGCCTTCATGACCATCGCCAATGGGGAGGTACGGTACGATGCGTAAGCTGACCCTTCCGTTGAGCGACGCCGATGTCCGTTCGCTGCATGTCGGTGATCCCATACTCCTGTCCGGCGTCATGCTCACGGGGCGTGACACCGCGCACACCTATTTCTTGGATGAGCTACTCAAGGATCCGTTACCCGAAAGCGAGAAGGACGTCGCGGCGGCGGTCCGCCCCCTGCTCCAAGGCGGAGCGATCTATCATTGCGGCCCGGTGGTGAAGAAGGTAGACGGCGGCTATTCGTTTGTTGCCGCCGGCCCCACCACCAGCATCCGCGAAGAACCCTACCAAGGGGACGTCATCAAGCACTTCGGCCTCAGGGTCGTCATCGGCAAGGGCGGCATGGGCGCCAAGACGCTGGCCGCATGCCAGGAATACGGCGCCATCTACCTCCATGCCATCGGCGGCGCGGCGACCCTGATTGCCAAGACCGTTGCACAGGTGGAAGGCGTGTACAAACTGGAGTTTGGCGTGCCCGAAGCGCTGTGGCGGATCCGCGTGGTCGATTTCCCCGGCGTGGTCACCATGGATTCCCATGGGCAGAGCATCCACGAGAAGGTGGAGGCTGACAGCCGCGCGGTGCTACAGCGGCTCATGAAGGGGTAGAGCCTCCCGACGGCGCGGGCAATCCTGGCGGATGGTGCCGGGCAGCTTCGGCTATGCCCGCCTCTGAGCCCTGCCGGTGCTCGTGAGGGTCACCAGATACACCTTGCGGGCACCGGCAGCCATAATGG
This sequence comes from Candidatus Fermentibacterota bacterium, assembly GCA_016928395.1. Taxonomy (GTDB): domain Bacteria; phylum JAFGKV01; class JAFGKV01; order JAFGKV01; family JAFGKV01; genus JAFGKV01. Next base: position 17,965 of record JAFGKV010000245.1, read on the forward strand.
TGGCTGCCACCTCCTGGGCCGTGGCCCCCGTGGTCAACACATCATCCACCAGAAGCACCCTCTGGTGAAGGAGATCACGGCTTCGGGTGACGCGAAACTGCCCCCGTACATTCTGCGCTCTCCTGGCATAATCGGCGCCCACCTGCGAGGCCCCGTGGCGACGCATGACGACGCGGGGCAGCACCGGCAGATCGGTGAGAACACCCAGCTCCCTGGCCAAGACTTCTGCTTGGTTGTATCCTCGCCGCCAGCGACGCCACCATGTAGTAGGTACGGGCACGATGGCGTCGACGTCGTCCCACTCGGCAGCGCGCAGGACTGCCGCCAGCCGGGCCGCCAGAAAAGGGCCCAGGGCGGGCCGGTGCCGGTACTTCAGGTGATAGATCATGCTGCTCAAAGGTGCCACGTGGGGCCCGTATGAGCGGGCCTGGACAAAAGTGGGTTCATGCTCGCGGCAGTCACGGCACACGCCTCCCGTGCGGCCGCCGGGTGTGCCTCCACCAGGCGCAACAGGGCCCATGCCTGATCCGCAGCGACGGCATACTACGCCGTGCGGGCAGACTGCCGCGTCGCATTCATCGCAGATGAGTGTCTTCGCCGACTGCAGCGAGGTGCCGCAGACAAGACATGCCGGGGGCCAGCAAAAATCGGCCACCATGCCGCCGAAGGATCCGGCCCTGGCCACGGTTCCCTGCATGGCACGAGTCCATCGTGCGGCCCATCGCCCCCACGGCATGGCCCGGGGTTAGTTGCGTCGTGCCCGGCCGGCGATCAGCATCCCGACGACCGCCCCGACGATCATGAACAGGGAGAATGCCTGGCTTGACGCCAGGCGGAAACCCAACCACGAGACGAAGTTGTTGTCTTCGTATAGCCGGAAGAAGTCAACCACGAACCGGGCGGCGCCGTAGAGCCCGAACACGATTGCCGTCAACATTCCCCGGGGCGGGTTGATCCGGTCGATTCGCAGCGCCGCCAGCAGGATCACGAAACCGGCCAAGCTCTCGTAAAGCTGGGTTGGGTGCACGTGGGCGGCTCCCACCACCGCGGAGGCCGCGCAGCCGGGAGGGAAGCTGATCCCCCAGGGAACCTCGGTCGGTCTGCCGAAACAGCACCCGTTGAGCAGGCACCCGATGCGGGTGAATCCCACCCCCAGCGCATAGGACGGCGCGATGGTGTCGGCCATGGGCCATACGGGAAGGCCCTTGCGTCTCATGTAGATCAGCGCAGCGACAATGGCCAAGGCGATCCCGCCGAACATGCTCAACCCCGTGAGACCTTTGAAGATGTTGACGGCGTCCAACCAGTTGCCCTGGAACTCCTCAACGTGAAACACAATGTACAGCAGCCGCGAACCGACGATGGCGCTGATGAGAATCACGGTGGCCACGTCGAGAACCGCTTCGGCGGGGAGCCCGCGCTCTCTGGCCCTTCTCGTGGCCAACATGATGCCCAGTGCAAAGGAGATGACCAGCATGACGCCATAGCTATACACGGGAGTTGGGCCGATGCGCAGAATCTCGGGATGCATCTCAGGAGGTCTCCTTCCAGTTGCGGCGCAGAGACTGCAGAATGCCTATAGTACACAGGGTGGCGATCACATGGGTCCCACCGTAACTCACAAACGGCAGCGGCAATCCGGTCACCGGCAGCACACCAACGGTCATGCCGACATTGATAAACACCTGGGTTGCGATGCTGACGGCAAAGCCGATGGCAGCGATCCCGGCGAACCTGCTCCGGCACTTGGCGGCGATGCCCACCAGCCTCCACAGGAGCATTGCGAACAGCAGCATCACCATCTGTGTGCCCACAAAGCCAAGCTCCTCGCCGATAACGCTGAAGATGAAATCGGTATGCTGGGCCGGCAGGAAGGCCAAGGCCTTCTGGGTGCCCCCCATGAGGCCTTTGCCTAGGATCCGGCCGCTGCCGATGGCGATGCGCGACTGGATGACATTCCATCCGCTGCCCCGGGGATCGATTCCGGGATTGAGGAACACCAGGATTCTCGTCTTCTGATAGTCCTCCAGCATTCCCCACCCATGGGGTGTCAGAAGCCCTGTGGCGACGCAGGCGCCGCAGACAAGCACAAAACGCCAGAATCCCGCCCTGGCCCACGCTAGAACCGCCACTACCGTCGCCATCAGCGCAGCCCACGTGGCAAGGGAGAAGGCACAGACCGTGCTGAGTACAGGCATGATCACCGAGAACAGTGCCAGGAACGGAACCCCCGACCACCACATCATGCCGACAGCGACGGGCAGAAGGACTAAGGATGTGCCCAGATCGGGCTCTATGAGGATGAGGCCGAAGGGTATGCCGACAATAAGGGCGCCCATTCCGATGGTTCGCCAAGGCCTCCGGCCCCGTTGATCCGCAAGGAAGAGGGCCAGAGCCAGCGTGACGGCAACCTTGCCCAATTCGGATGGCTGGATTTCAATCATCCCCAGCCCCAACCACCGAGTCGCACCTCCGTGGGTTCTCCCGATGAAGGGCACGACCGCCAGAAGGACAAGTGTCACGGCATAGCCCGGATAGGCGACTATCTGCCAGAACCGGAGCGGGAGACGGCTAACTACCGCCAGGAGCACAAAGCCTATCACAACGCGGATGAGCTGGTCAATCCCCATGTCACGGGCTTGCGTCTCCTTGCCTGCTGTGGCGCTGTGCACCATGATCACGCCCACTGCACACAGCACGATGACCAGCGCCAGTGAAGGAACATCCCAATCACGCATCAGGGCCACCCGAAACCGCGAGGAGGCCACGCGCGGCAAGCCAGGCTTCCATCACTTTTTGCACGATAGGCGCCGCTACGGCGCCGCCACCGCCACCTCGTTCCACAAACGCGCATACGGAGATAACCGGGTTCTCCGCGGGAGCGTAGCCCACATACCAGGCATGATCCTCGCCGTGGGGATTCTGGGCTGTTCCGGTCTTGCCCGCGACCACCACCCCTTCCACTCTCGATCGTCGTCCCGTGCCATCAGGATCTTCGGTGACGGCGGTGAGGGCATCCTTGAGCAGTCGTATGGTCTTCGCCGAGAAGGGGAGGCGCCGACCCTTGGGTTCACCCAGAACGGTACGCCGGCCGGTGGCCGGATGACGGGACTCCAGGGCAATTCTCGGGGTGAACATGACTCCGTCATTGCCCACGGCGCCGAAGAGCACCGCCAGTTGTAACGGTGTTGCTAAGACTTCCCCCTGGCCGATGGCCAAGTTCACCACTGTTCCCCGCGACCAACCCCACCGGCCGTATGCCCGGTTGAACCACTCCACTGTGGGGAAGAGGCCCGATTTCTCGTTGGGCAGATCGATCCCAGTCGGCTCGCCGAATCCCACGGCATGGGCCCAACGGCCAAGTCTCTCGATTCCCAATCCTAGTCCGATATTGTAGAAGTAGATATCACAGCTCTCCACGATGGCACGGCGGAGGTCAACCGATCCGTGGCCGGTCTTCCTCCAGCATCCGAAGGGACGGCCTCCAAGGAGGAAAGCGCCCGTGCAGATCTTGCGGTCGCTGGGGGTGATGATACCTTCCTCCAGAGCGGCCCCTGCCGTGACGATCTTGAAGGTCGATCCCGGCGGATAGACGCATTGGATGGGACGGTTCAGCAGAGGAAATAACGAGTCGCTGTTCAGCTGAGCCCAGAGGGCGCGACCGACACCGGCTCCCAGTAGATTGGGGTCAAAGCTGGGGCGCGAGACCAGAGCCAGGACATCCCCGCGCCGGGGATCCACGGCAACGACTGCTCCCTGCCGGTCGGGACCGAGTAGATCCCATGCCAAGGTCTGCAAATCGATGTCAATGGCCAGGCGAAGATCGTGACCCGGCACCGGAGGAATTGCCGACCGCTCCGCCAAGGGGCCCAGCTCACGTCCAACAGCATCTACCTGCAGAAACTCGAAACCTCGCTCCCCCCGCAGTACCGACTCGTACTGTCGTTCGATCCCGGAACGTCCAATGAGATCGCCCATTCTGTAGGGGGAGTCATCGCCGATCTCCCGCTCGGACACCTCTGCGATGTAGCCCACAAGGTTGCCCACCGCGGCGGCGGCGGGGTATCTCCTGCGCAGGCTGAGCCGACGGGTCGTACCTTTCAGCATGTCACGATGTTCTTCGATCCGGGACACTGCGGCGAACGAGGCGTCGGGATCCAGCACGCAGTCGTCCTTTCGCCGTTGAGCAGCCGCCATCTTACGCCAGATATCCTGTGGGTCCGCTTCCAGCAAGCCCGCGACCGCGAGTACATTGGCGGAGTCTGCGCCGAAGAACGGATCCAGCATTATTGTGGATGCCGCCCGGTCCTGTGCGATGATCCTACCGGCGCGATCATAGATTAGTCCTCTGGGGGCTCGGATCACGGAGAGCTTGACGCGGTTGCTGTCGGCAAGACTCAGATAGTGGGCACCGTTGATGACCTGCAGGTAGAAAAGCCGAGCGCTCAGAAGCACGACGACCAGCAGAAAGATCGCCCGCGCTCCAAGGGCGCGGGCGTCGTTATCGGACCCTGCGGCGGGCCGATGCATCCCGAACCCCCCATCCTCGTGGCAGAAGCCAATGGCTCATCACGGCAACCAAGAGCAGACCGACCACAGTAGTGTACACCGCGGAGAGGAGGGCGCGGTGAATGAGGAAGCCCACCAACCCAGAGACGCCCATCGTGAGGCCGACCATTGCGCTGTTCAGCAGGCAGAGCGCACACAGCGTTGTCACCTGTATCACGACCTGTTCCGCCTGAACTTTCTCTCCCACCACGCCCGCCAGGTAGCCGGTTACCGTGTGCGCAAGCGCGTGGGTGCCCAGGATTTGGGGGGCGTAAAGGTCCTGGTAGATGCCGGTGAGGAAGCCGACCAGGACGGCGGCCGTTGGTCCGGAGGTGAGCCCCAAGTAGACCAGAGACACCAGTAGGATATCCGGCTGCCAAGGGCCGATCTGGAGCCACCGCGCGAACAGTGCATTCACCAATCCGGCGCTCAGGGCAACGAAGATCCAGCGACGGCTAACGGAGGTGGTCGGCATCAAGGCTCCAGGAGGTATCGGAGGGCGCCGAACCGAGGATGAACACCTCCCGAATGGCATGGAATCGTACGAGAGATGTCACCGCGGCACGATGAAGCTGCAGACGATGGTCATCGCTGACGGCTGACACGACACCCACGCGAAGTCCCGGCGGAAACACGCCGCCCAATCCGCTGGTCACCAGCGTGTCACCCGGCGCCACATCCTCCGTCATCGGTATGTCTGGAACCGTGAACCCCACGGTGCGCTCGGCCCGAAGAATCCCGCCCGCCCCGCTGCGCTTCGCCACGACGCTCACCCGCGATTCGGGAGACAGCAGAGTTCGTACCAGGGAGTGATGCGGCCGAACCTCCACGACACGTCCAACAAGGCCACCGATGGAGACCACCCCAAACCCCGCTTGAACTCCGTCGGCAGCCCCGGTATCCACGGCAAGATACTCACCGGCAAATCGACCCGGCCGTGACAGTACCATGCCGGGTATAAGCCAGTAGGGAAGTGACGCTCGCATGCCTATCATGCTGTGGAGACGTTGATTCTGCTCCGCGAGTGCGAAGACCTTCGCGTCATCCAGGACGCACTGCGTCAATCCGAAGCGGAGCGCTCGGTTCTCCGCGCGGAGAGTCAAGATTGACTCAATGAAGGCCGTGGCTCGGGCCGCCGGGAAGAACAGAACCGGCCCGATTATCGAGGCGACGGCTTGCTTGGCAGGAAGGGGGAGAAGAAGAAGGGCGATGGAAACCGCCATGGCCAGTGCCGCCACCGCAGGGGCGGGGGCTGAGTCGCGCGCCATGGAAAGCCCCGGTCTCGCTAGCCTCGGGGAGGCTCCATGAGTACCTTGGCGTAGTCTTCCGGCTCTTCCAGTACCTTGCCGGAACCCAAGACCACGCACGAAAGCGGGTCATCGGCGACGGTCACCGTCAGGCTGGTTTCCTTGGAGAGCCGCATGTCAAGACCTTTCAGCAGTGCGCCTCCCCCCGTCATGACGATGCCGCGCTCGACGATGTCAGCGGAAAGTTCGGGAGGGGTCCGCTCCAGGGTTCGACGTACACCCTCAACAATGGCGGAAATGGGTTCACTCAGCGCTTCTCGTATTTCGGCCGAGTTGACCCGGATGGTTCGAGGTATCCCGGCAACCAGGTCGCGGCCTGAAATCTCCATCTCCTTTTCTTCCTTCATCGGGTATGCCGACCCGATGGTGACCTTGATGAGTTCCGATGTCTGCTGGCCAATTGCCATGTTGTAGTTCTTGCGCAGATACTGGGTCACTGCCTCGTCCATTTCGTCGCCCGCCACCCTGATGCTCTGTTGTGTCACGATGCCCGAAAGGGCGATGACGGCGATTTCGGTGGTGCCGCCGCCGATGTCGACCACCATGTTGCCGCACGCCGCATTCACCGGCAGGCCGACGCCGATGGCGGCAGCTACAGGCTCGGCGATCAAGTGAAGATCACGGCATCCGGCGTGTTCGGCCGAGTCCTTGACGGCTCGCTTCTCGACTTCAGTGATACCGGAAGGAACAGCAACGACGATGCTCGGCTTGATAAAACGCCGGTGATGGAGCACCTTGAGGATAAACTGCCGTAGCATTTCCTCCGAGACCTGGAAATCGGCAATAACGCCGTCTTTGAGCGGGCGAATCGCCTCCAGATCAGCCGGTGTTCGGCCGAGCATCTGCTTGGCCTCGCTGCCTACCGCCACGCATTTTCGGCTTCTGGTTTCGACGGCCACGACGCTTGGCTCATTGAGCACAATGCCGCGCCCCTTCATGTAGATGAGGGTATTGGCAGTGCCCAGATCGATGGCGATGTCATTCGCCATCATGGTGGGAAGCGAACTGAAAACCTTATACCATCGTTTGAGACTCATCGCACTCATTTTGCCGCCATCGTGGTGATCCTGTAGGTTGGTTCCAACAAAGAGGTCCTCTCCGACCGCATGGCATGGTACACCACACGCCTCTGTTCGCAGCATCAGCCTCGGTGTCGGTGAAAAGACATACCGGGCGGAGAAAGACGCATGTGGGGATAGACTACAACGCTGCGTATGCTCCCGGCATCCGATGCGCTGAGTCGTCGCATCAGATGTAGGGTTCTGGCGGAGAGGGTGGGATTCGAACCCACGGCAGATCTTTTGGACCTGCAAGCGCTTAGCAGGCGCTCGCCTTCGGCCAGCTCGGCCACCTCTCCGGGCGCCCACACACAATAGCAAACGCAAGGTAGCGAGGCAGTCACGGCTGTCAAGCAGCGCGTGTGGTGCCCGAAGCCGCTCATCCTCCAAAGACTCAGGATGTGCCAAGAGCAGGCCTCAGCTGACCGTCTAGCCCACGCACCCCTTTGTCGTGCACGGTAGTGCCCAAGGGCATCACACGGACGAGGCCGCCATCCGCTCCGGAGGAAGGCACTCGGCTCGTGCCCGTGCAGGGGCCTAGCTCCGTGCCCACCCATGAATGCGAGAATTCTCGCTTCCCCCTCCGCGCCGGTGCATCTCCTCGCTTCTGTCTCCTCACCTGGATTCCCGCTGGAGTTCGTGGTGGCGTGGTGAGGCGTCACAGAGTGGTGTGGGGGTGTTGCCAAATGGAAGGTCCACTTGTATCTATGGCCGCTTACCGATTCCCAGACAAACCCACGCATGCACTCACGCAGAGTATTCGGAGGCACATGTGCTCCAGCACGCCTTGGAGGCCATTCGCGAGGCGGAACGTCAGGCGACGGCGATTCTTGCTGACGCAGGGCGCCGAGCTGCCGAACTCCAGGAGGCTTGTTCCCGCGATCTGAAGACCATGGAAGAACGGTCGGCACAAGAGACGGCCGACCGGCGCAAGTCCCTCATCGCCGATGCCGAGGCGCGCGGTGCAGCGGACACGCAGAGGATTGCTGCCGAGGCAGCCATGCGCAGCGATGAGCTTCGCGCAGCTGCCGAGGCCCGGATGGAGGCGGCTGTGGCAGCCGTCACGAAGAGACTGACTGATGGCGGTTCAGCAACTTAAGCGTGTCTACGTAGTCGTCCACGCTCCGGCTCGTGATGGGGTGGTGGCGGCCCTGCAGGATGCGGCTTTGGTCCATCTTGAGCAATTGGACGAGGGGGAACGCGACCAGAGGGCCGAACCTCTGGAGGTGGACACCCGCGACTTGGACCGGCGTATGGGCGATTTGGATGCCGCACTAGACTACCTCGGCCGGTATGCGCCCTCGGAGTCTTCGAGGGCGGCCCCCGTGTCTCGCGACGAATTCCTCGACCTCTCTCGCGATTCCAGCGTTGATGCTACGCTGGCCGAGACTCGGAAAATCCAGGGCGAGCTTGCGGAGCTCGATGTCCGGGAAACTCGGCTCAGAGCTGCCATAGGGCATGTGCAACCGTGGCGTGCTCTTCCGGTTCCTCTCGAGTGGCTCAGATCAACGCCCACGACGACGATTCTGTGTGGTTCACTCCCGTCTCGATCCGTTGCGACTCTTCGGGCGGCCCTATCCGAGCAGGGTACGGCATGGATCATGGAGGAGGTCTCTGCTGAGAGCGGAAAGACCAATGTCGTGCTCGCGGATCTCGTCGACGATCCGCCTGACGCCGAGCGTCTGCTCCGGGAGGCAGGGTACCAGCCCATGCTGTTCCCGGCATCCCGCGGCACCGTGGCCGAGGTGATCCAGAGCCTGCAGCGCGAGGGCGAGTCTCTGGCCAAAGAACGGGAGACGCTGAAGACCCGGGTGACTGCCCTGGCCCTGGAACGTGTGAAGCTCATGGCGGCATACGATGACGCGTGGATCCTGCGCCAGCGGCTCGAGGGGCTTCGGGCGGCATCAAAGACCCGGGAATCTGTGATCATCGCGGGGTGGGCCAAGGCGAACGACGTGGCGCGGATATCCGCACTGGTGGAACGGGAGGGCGATGCCGCGGTGCTGGCGCGGGATCCGCTGCCCGGCGAAGAGCCGCCCGTTGTCCTCCGCAACGCGCCCTTGGTTGCCCCGTGCCAGGCAGTCACGGGCTTGTACGGCATGCCCAAGTATCAAGAGATCGATCCCACACCCCTGCTGGCGCCCTTCTTCGTGGCGTGCTTCGGCATCGCCGTCGGAGAGGCCGGCTACGGTATCATCCTGGCGGTGCTGTCCAAGCTGGCGAAACGATTCATGAAGCTGTCTGAAGGCAGCGCGCGCTTCATGGACCTAATGTTCTACTGCGGCATCGCGACCTTTGTGGCGGGCATGCTCATGGGAAGCTTCTTTGCCATCGACTTCGCGAGTCTGCCGCCATCGCTGGCTGGGCTGGCTACCCTCCACGATCGGTTGATTCTGCTTGATCCGCTGAAGCAACCCCTGCCGTTCCTGGGATTCGTATTGGCGCTGGGGTTTCTGCAGGTGTGGACAGGCGTGCTCATCGGTGGAGTGGTGCAGTGGCGCTCGGGCGACCGACTGCGGGCAGTGCTCTACAGCGGTGGGTGGATGGCTCTGCTGCCTCTCACGGCAGTGCTGCTTATCCGGCCCGTCGTGGCCGGGATTCCTCTTCGATACCCGTGGATGGCGGCGGCGGCATCTGTGTTCGTCGGCGCGGGGCTGGGCGCATCCTCCGTGGGCGGCCGAATCGGGTCAGGGCTCTTCGCCCTGTACGGCATTACCGGCTTCTTCGGCGATGTGTTGTCGTATTCACGGCTATTTGCCCTGGGGCTGGCAACCGGCGTCATGGCTAGCGTCATCAACATCCTCGCGGCCCAGGCGAAGAACATCCCCGTGGTGGGCTGGGGCATCATGGCGCTGATCCTCGTGGTGGGTCACCCGGCAAATCTCGCCATCAATGCCTTGGGCGCCTTCGTCCACAGCGCCCGGCTTCAATTCGTTGAGTTCTTCACCAAGTTCTTTGAAGGAGGCGGGCGCCGGTTCGAACCCTTTGCCCGCAGGTTCCGCTACATACAGGTGGCCCATGGCAAGGATACGCCCGGAATGGTACGGCAACACCGCGAAGGCGGTAGCATTAGCGAAAGGAGCATTTGATGGACGGGCTGTCACTCTCACTCCTGGGGGCAGCGATCGCAGTCATGCTGGCAGGGTTCGGGTCGGTGATCGGTGTCGCCCTCGCCGGCCAGGCTAGCACCGCGGTGATCGGCGAGGACCCGCAGAAGTTCGGCAAGGTGATCCTGCTCACAGCCCTCCCCGGGACACAGGGGATCTACGGCTTCGTGATAGGGTTTCTGGTTTTGCTCAAGCTCCAGATCATAGGCGGCACGCCCCCTCCGATCACCACCATCCAGGGCTGGTACATCCTCTTCTCATGTCTGCCCGTGGCCCTGGCCGGCTTCCTGAGTGCCGTGCACCAAGGCAAGGTGTGCGCCGCGGGTGTGCAGATGACAGCGAAGAGGGCCGAGGAATCGGGCAAGGCCATCATCCTTGGCGTGTTCGTCGAGACCTATGCAGTGCTCGGATTTCTCGCCAGCTTCCTGATGACCAGCGGAGTGACGTTCGGATAGCCGTTCATGGCACTGGAAGACATCACACGCCGGATCGTTTCTGCCGCGCAGCAGGAGGCTGACGCCCTCCTGAGCCAGGCACAGCAGCGGGCGGACGACCTGAAGAGGGAGGCGGCTGAACGCCTCGCCCACGAGATCGTCTCAGCCGAGCAACGTGCGGTGGAAGAGGCAGCCGCGCGTCATGCCCGCCTGACCGCTACCGCGCAACTGGAGGGGCGCAAGCAGGAGTTGGCGGCCCGACGCGCCCTCGTCTCTTCCGCGGTGGATCAAGCCCTGGCGCGCCTCGCCAAGGCTGACGAGGAAACCTATGCCGCGTTCCTCCTGGGGATCCTCCTGCAAGCCCCATTCGAGGGCGAAGCGGATATCCTGGTCTCCGCCAAGGATCGCGATCTCCTGCAACGCAGGCTTTCCCACTTCCAACGCGAGTTGGATCGGGCCGGACGAGGCCTCACGCTTCGGCCCTCACCTGAGACCCGTGAGATCGATGGCGGGTTCGTGTTGCGGCAGGGGCGCATCGAGTACAATGCGTCATTGGCGGCCATCAAACGATTCCGTGAGCATGATCTGCGGGCTGCCGCCAATGAGGCACTCTTCGGAGAAGATGCGTGACCCCTTCCTTGCTGTGGATTCCTCCCGATGATCTGCGCTATGCCCATGGCGTGTCCCTTGTGCGGGCCATGGAGTGGACCCTGCTCTCCCGCAAGACCCTGGATGCCATGGCCCGGGCCGACGACGCCGCCGAGGCCCTGGAGGAGTTGAGTGAAACGCACTACGCCAGCTTCATGACACCGGGGCAACACGTGGCCGATTTCGAGCTCATCCTGAGCCGCGCCCTGGAGAGTGCCTACCTTCTGTTCCGGCGACTTGTGCTCGACCCCGACCTTGAACAGGGCGCCTTGCGCCTCCATGACTTCCACAACTTGAAGGCGATGTTGAAAGCGAATCTCGAAGGCAGTGAGCCCGTGGGGATCGTTCCCTTTGGCCTGGTGGATGCCCGGTGCATCCGTGATGCAGTGGAGGGAAGAGACTACCAGGGGCTGCCTTTGGATCTCGCCGCTGTAGCGCGGCAGGCCTTAGGATCGTACCAGATCTCCCGCGATCCCAGGCTCTTGGAGGTCATCATCGATACCGCCGCCGTCGCAGCTCGCGTTTCATCCTTCGCAGGCCTGAACACACAGGTTCTGCCCGACTATGCGGTGCTCCTGGCCGATACCACCAATATCCGCACAGTGGTACGCATGGGCCGTTCGAACCAGGATCCTTCGTTGTTTGATCTGGCCTGCATACCAGGGGGGTCACTGCCGGTTGACTCGTTGCGACTCTCGCTCGGTAAGAGGGCAACTCTGGGGGAAGTCTACTCGATGACGCCGTATGCCAAGGCCGTACGTGAGGGCTTGGCATATCTCCAGGAGAAGAACTCCTACGCAGTGCTGGATCGGGAGCTGGAGAATCTTCTTATTGGCACGCTCAGAGAGACGAGATTCGTGTTCTTCAGCCCTGCTCCCATTGTGGCGTTCCTCCTGGCCCGGGAACATGAGGTGCGCATGATCCGCCTCGTCATGGTTGCCAAGATCAACCGAATCCCCGCCGAGCTTATCGCGGCGAGGCTACCGATGCTGTATGCCTGACGGAATGGCGTTTCTGGGCAGCAGCGACAGCGTCAAAGGTTTCACGCCTTTGGGGGTCGCGCCCTACCCGGTCCATGACCGGGAGTCCGCCCTTCAGGCTCTTCGCGGCTGCGTGAGGGAGGGCTATGCCATCGTGTGTGTAACCGAGGAGATTGCCGAGCTTCTGGAGCCTGAGCTTAAGGCTTTGCGGTTCCAGCCCACTCCCGCTGTCTTGGTCGTACCCTCGATGACGGGTTCCACCGGCTTGGGACTCCGCAGACTGAAGACCCTCGTTGAGAAAGCGGTTGGCGCCGACATTCTCTCCCGGGAAGGCCCTGCGCAAGGCGCAGGCGAGGCTAAGAGGGACTAGATGAAACAAGGTGTAGTCGAAAAGGTATCGGGCCCCTTGGTGGTCGCCCAGGGACTTCTGGACGCGAAGATGTATGACGTGGTGCTGGTCAGCGACCACCGCCTGGTGGGCGAGGTCATCGAGCTTCGGGGCGAGAAGGCCTCTATCCAGGTCTACGAGGAAACCGGCGGTCTTGGCCCCGGAGAGCCGGTGTACAGCACGGGGGCGCCGTTGTCGGTGGAACTGGGGCCGGGGTTGATCGAATCCATCTACGACGGCATCCAGCGCCCGCTGGATGCCATCCGGGCTGCCACGGGCGACCTGATTCACCGCGGTGTGTCGGCACCGGCCTTGAATCGGGAAAAGAAATGGGAGTTTGTGCCCACCGCAAAGATCGGAACCGAGGTGCACGGTGGCGACGTCTTGGGCACGGTGCAGGAAACCGACCTGGTGGCACAGAAGATCATGGTGCCTCCCGGTGTCGAAGGCACGCTGGCCGCCTTGGAACAGGGCTCCTTCACCGTCGAGGAGCCCATCGGGGCTGTGAAGACGGCGGACGGCAGTGAGCTGGCGCTTCTCCTCATGCATCGCTGGCCCGTACGCCGCAGCAGGCCCTATGTGCGCAAGATCTCGCCCTCGATGCCCTTGGTGACGGGCCAGCGGGTCATCGATGCGTTCTTTCCGTTGGGTAAGGGTGGCACCGGATGTGTTCCCGGCCCGTTCGGCTCAGGCAAGACCGTGATTCAGCATCAGCTCGCCAAATGGGCTGACGCGGATATCATCGTCTATGTCGGCTGCGGCGAGCGGGGCAATGAGATGACCGACGTGCTCATGGAGTTCCCGGAGCTGGTGGATCCGAAGAGCGGCAAGCCCCTCATACGGCGGACCGTGCTCATCGCCAATACCTCCAATATGCCCGTGGCGGCCCGGGAGGCCTCGGTGTATACGGGAATCACCATTGCCGAGTACTTCCGCGATATGGGCTACTCGGTGGCCGTCATGGCTGACTCCACCTCCCGTTGGGCCGAGGCTATGCGCGAGATGTCGGGCCGGCTCGAAGAAATGCCCGGCGAGGAAGGCTACCCCGCCTACCTCGGTACCAGGATCGCGGAGTTTTATGAACGGGCCGGCCGGGTTATCTGTGCAGGCTCCGAGGGTCGCGAGGGAGCCCTCTCGGTCGTAGGCGCGGTGTCTCCTCCCGGGGGTGACCTGTCGGATCCGGTGGTGCAGGCGACACTGCGGGTCGTCAAGGTCTTCTGGAGTCTGGAGGACAAGCTGGCCTACAAACGGCACTTCCCCGCCATCAACTGGCTGACCAGCTACTCCCTTTACACGAGGAATCTCGACTCACACCTGCGTGAGACTCTTGGTGACGAATGGATCGCCATGCGCGATGCCGCGATTGCCTTGCTGCAGAAGGAAGCGGAACTCGAGGAGATCGCCAGGCTTGTGGGTGTCGAGTCGCTTTCGGCGGGTGACCGCCTGATTCTGGAGACCGCACGGTCCATCCGGGAAGACTTCCTCCACCAGAATGCATTCCACGAAGAGGATACCTACACCTCATTGGATAAGCAGAAGGCACTCCTCTCGCTCATCATGCATCTGGACGGGCGCATGAAAGAGGCTCTGGAAAGGAAGGTCGATCCGCTTGTCCTGTTCGCGGTCAAGGTGCGGGAGCGCATCGCCCGGGCTAAGTTCATGCCGGAGCGGGATCTGGGTGCCGTACTCGCCATCAAGGATGAGATCGATCAGGAAGTTGACGGGCTCATTGCTTCAGTGACCGCGGATATCCTCCCGACCACAGCGGAGAAGACATGATCAAGGAGTACCTCACCACATCCGAAGTCGTTGGGCCCCTCATGCTCGTGGAGCAGGTACAGGGGGTGAAGTACGAAGAACTGGTCGAGATCGAGTTGCCCAGCGGCGAGATCCGCCGGGGCAAGGTGCTGGAAGTAGACCAGGACCGTGCTCTGATCCAACTGTTCGAGGGCTCCTGGGGGGTCGACGTGCCCAATAGCCGGGTCCGCTTCCTGGGCCGTGGCATCGAGATCGGCGTGTCTCCCGACATCCTTGGGCGGGCCTTCGACGGGCAGGGTCGCCCCGTAGACGGCGGCCCCGAGCTGATCCCGGACGCCAGGCTTGACATCAATGGAAGCCCCATCAACCCCTGTGCCCGCGACTACCCGTCCGAGTTCATTCAGACCGGCTTCTCCTGCATCGATGGTCTGAACACGTTGGTTCGGGGGCAGAAACTGCCGATCTTCTCCGGCTCGGGACTTCCCCATCCCCAGATGGCTGCGCAGATCGCACGCCAGGCCAAGGTGCTGGGCAAGACCGAGAGCTTCGCCGTGGTGTTCGCCGCCATGGGAATCACCTTCGAGGAGGCTGATTACTTCCTCTCCGACTTCCGCCGTACCGGCGCCATTGAGCGGGCGGTGCTGTTCCTCAATCTGGCCAATGATCCCGCTATTGAGCGTATCTCCACTCCTCGCATGGCCCTTACGGTCGCGGAGTACCTAGCGTTTCAGTTAGACATGCATGTGCTGGTGATTCTGACCGACATGACCAACTACTGTGAGGCGCTGCGCGAGATAAGTGCGGCCCGCAAGGAGGTGCCGGGGCGCCGGGGTTACCCGGGCTATTTGTACACAGATCTTGCGACCATCTATGAGCGGGCCGGCAGGATCAAAGGCAAGAAGGGCTCAATCACACAGATACCGGTACTTTCCATGCCGGAGGATGACAAGACGCACCCCATCGCCGATCTCACCGGCTATATCACCGAGGGTCAGATCATTATGTCGCGGCAGATGCACAAGCGAGGCATCTATCCTCCCGTAGACGTTATGCAGTCACTGTCGCGTTTAAAGGACAAGGGCATCGGTGACGGCAAGACCAGGGAAGACCATTCGGATGGGTTCAACCAGCTCTTCGCGGCATATGCGCGAGGCAAGGAAGCCCACGAGCTGGCGGTTATCCTCGGCGAAGCGGCCTTGAGCGAACTGGACGGCGCGTATTTCCGCTTTTCTGATGAGTTTGAGGAGCGTTACATACAGCAGGGGACGGAGGAAGACCGGACCATCGTCGAGACTCTGGATCTGGGGTGGGAGTTGCTTCGCACGTTGCCGGCCAGTGAGATGAAGCGCGTACGCGAGCGATTTCTCAAGAAGTATTTCCTGCAGGAAGCCGAATAGGAGGCAGCCGCGGTGGCCAGGCTCGCGGTCAATGCAACCCGAATGGAGCTCTTGCGGCTGCGAAAGCGCGTTGCTTTGGCGCGCCGGGGGCACAAGCTCCTGAAAGACAAGCAAGATGAGCTCATGAGGCGGTTTCTGGAGCTGCTGGCACGTACCCAGGAGCTTCGGCGCCAGGTGGAGGACGGCTTGGCCCGGGCACACTGGAGTTTCTCCTATGCCTCCGCCACCATGTCGCCGGAGATCATGGATGTGGCGTTCCTTCTCTCCCCGGCCGAGCTCACCATCGAGACATCTACCGTGCCCGTCCTGAACCTGCGGACACCACGGTTCGAGCTGAAGAGCGAAGGCTCGACCCATGGGTATGGATTCGCCTTCACCTCGGGGGCGCTGGACATCGCCTTGGAGCAGTATCAGGCGATTCTTCCCGCCATGGTAGAGCTTGCCGAACGGGAGAAAGGTCTGGAGATGCTCTCCGAGCAGATCGAGAAGACGCGGCGCAGGGTCAATGCTCTGGAGTATGTGCTGATCCCTAATTTGGTGGAGACCATACGGTATATCACCCTCAGGCTGTCCGAGATGGAACGCGGAGACTTGACTCGCATCATGAAGGTCAAGTCGATGCTGGAGGCCGCGCGAAGCGCCCGAGATAGCTGATGCTTCTCCAGGTCTTCTGCCTCGCCCTGCTCATCGGAATCAGTGGCGATTCCGTGGTCGGCCTCTGGCAGACCATCGATGATGAGACAGGCGAGCCCAAGGCGATCGTGGAGATCGACCTGCGCGACGGGCTGCTGTACGGGCGCATAGCCCGGCTGTATCCGGAGGAAGGTGACGACGTGGATCCCCTCTGCGACAAGTGCCCCGATGAGCGCAGGGACAAGCCCATCATTGGCATGACCATCATCGACGGCCTGCGACGAAAGGGCGAGAGGTGGGGCGCCGGCACAATACTCGACCCCGAGAAGGGAAAGCTCTACGCCTGCCAGCTGTGGCGGGAGGATGAGGTGCTGCGGGTTCGGGGTTCCGTTTTCATCTTCCACCGCACCCAGACCTGGATTCGGGCGCCGTCCGAGGACGACTCCGAAGAGGCGCTCCCCGCTCTAGCCCGGATATTTCATGAGGGGTTGGGATCGGGGGTAAAAGAGGGGTGGAGCCTGGCCAGACGAGACCGAGCCGCGATCGCCTC
>JAFGKV010000246.1 GCA_016928395.1 Candidatus Fermentibacterota bacterium
AATGCCGTTTGGGATGCGATCCGGCGCGGCCAAGCCATAAGGGAGACTGTGTGTTGGGTTACGCACGCTAACCCAACCTACGGGGACCATATGCCACAAACAAGTGGGGGCCCCGGGCCCGCCCGGACGATACGTGGTGTAACGTCCACCCCTCCCTCCGTCATTGTCCGACTCGTTCGGGCAATCCAGGCCCGAGCATCTGAACCTATGCCCGTATCACTCGGTCAAGCCGGGTGATGACATTCGTGCTCTTCACCACACCCGCTCGTTCTGTGCCCTGGGTGGGAACGCCGCTCCACTCCTTGGCGGTGAGGCCGAACGCCGACTCCGTCCCCTGGCGCTGGATGCTGGTGCCGCGGCGGGAAGTTACAGCTTAGCTCGGGGTGGGCGCCAATGCGCTCGCGGATGGGGGAGCTTGTTGGGTTACGCTCGTGAACCCGATCGACGTGAACTCCAGTGGATGAAACAGGCGTCCAGCGGAGGCGGTACAGCCCTATGCCACGACAGAACGGATTTGGTCCCAGTGGATGCTGTGGGGCATGAATGTCATTCGACGGAGCGGGACCCCATAGCAAAGATCAAGAAAGAGCCCAAATACGGCGGATTTGAGTGCTCTTGGAAGAAGCATCGTGGTGGAAGCATTGTCATGCCAAACAAGCTGAAGAACATCGGCCGGGCTTACTGGTGCGAGAGAAAACGAACTACCCTTCTCAAGAAGAAACATGGCACCAATTCTCCCGGCCATCGGAGACCGTACTCCAGCTCCCAAAGGCGTGGAATACGCAACGAAGCCGCGGTCCTCTCTCTTGACCAGTATGTGGTCGTCGTCAAGAACCGATAGACCGTCGGCAAGACGAGCGACAGTTGATTTGCCCCCGCCGTTTGGACCCAAAAACAATACGGAGACTTCACCCAGCAGGACGGCGCAGCTGTGAACAAAGAACGCTGACCAAAGAGGCAGAAACAACGAGAAGATCTGCCGAAGGTTCGATGCCACGCGAGCGACGGAGGGAAGCCAGCCAGCAATGGGAGGATCTAAATCCGCATCATCATAGATCGTGAGGTCGGCCACTCGCGTCTCATAATCCCACACCAACTTGATCCTGCATTCCGGCCAGGCAGCCTGATGCTCAAGTCGAGTCGGTCCGAGCAAAACGGGATGAAGACCTTCCGAATCCCTCGAGAGCGCTGGAGTGTGGCTCTCTATGCCAAGACCCCCGGGAGCAACACCGTGTACATCGTCCCAAATGGAGCGATGAGGGCGGGCAGAAGTGGTTCTGACCCTCCTAATTCGATTCAGAACATCTGGGGGGCGGGGCTCGACCTCAAAGGGGGCGAACTTCGGGCCATCTATGCGAGGCAGTGGGGTGTTAGCCTCGGTTCGAAATGCGATTCCGGCAATCCCATGATCAAAGGCCATGAAGCCAGCGCTGCTACGAAAATGCATCGCGGCGGATGGGCAGCGTTGCATGTGTTTCGAAGACGAGCTAGCCGCCGGCTTGCGTTCCCACGGTGCAACCGATCAGAGCATCTGAGCCGGTCTGGCACTTCGGCATCTCGGGGGCAGTGCCAACGGGCGAGCAGCCTCTTCCGCCTTCTACCTGCAATCCTGTTTGGCATTCGGTCCACGGATATTCGCCATCTTGACACCATCCAAGAGCCATTTGCCCCCTGACTCCCAGTCCACTCAAATCCCTCGCCGCCGGGGCTTCGTACTTTGGTCTATGGCGGCTTCGTGTCATGACGTCCTCCCCTCAGGACGGCTCAGGCGGAACGGGTCCGCGAGGCCGGAAAAATGCCCGCTTTACTAGCGATATCACAGAAGAAGTAAGGCGCATTCAGGCGGCCCGCAACATGAAAGTTGTTGGCGACGCATTCGCCGCGGCACATATCGCGGTGCAAACAGTCGCCGCAGATGCCTTCCAGCTTGAGGGGAATCAAGTCCCGCAAGAGTTTCAGGCCGGGGCTGTCACACCAGACATCCCGGAGGTCGTCATAGGCGATGTGGCCGTAGACCAGCTCGGGAACCGTGACGCCGATGCCGCAGAGCGCCAGCTTGCCATCGGCCAACATGCCCAGAATGGTCAAGACGCCGCAGGTGCCGAGATTGCCTCTGGACAGCTCGCGAATCGTGCGGAACGCAAAGGGGATGTCCAAGAAGATCGAGATCTTGGCCTTGGGACGGAGTTCGCGGTTCAGATGGCCATTGAGCTCGATGATATCGGAGATCTGAAGCCCGTGGTCTCTATGAAACCCTTCGCCGCGGCCCACGAGCTGGACATGGTTAAACTTGACTGACCCGGCGCCGATGGACTCTGCGAAGGCGACCAGATCGTCGACCTGGCCGATATTGCCCTTGTGCAGGGTACAGATGACCTGAGGCCGGTAGCCGACCTCGACGAGGTTCTTGATGCCGTTGACCGCTCGATCAAAGCACCCTTCGACGCCGCGCATGTACTCGTGCATCTCTGCTGTTGCGCCATCGAGGCTGACCGAGATGAAGCGCATCTTCTCTTTGCTCTTGAGGAACTTCGCCATGTCTCCATCGACGAAGGTGCCGTTGGTCTCGATGGTGATGGAGAGGCCGGCGTCGTTGATGATCTCGACCAGCTCCCGGAACTGGGGATGCAGCATGGGCTCGCCGCCCGTGAGTTTGAAGGCCGAAAGGCCAAGGGACCGGCCCTCATCGATGGCCTTGCGCACGTAGTCGAGCTTGATGTGATCGACATCGCGGCCTTCCGGATCGAACGACGGCGTGATCCAGCAGTGGCGGCAGGCTAAGTTGCAGCCGCCCGAGGCATACAGGTATATCGAGCCAAGGGGTGGGACGCCCTCGGGGAGATCGATGGTGGCTTGAGTTGGGGCCTCAGCAACAGTTTGAGGCTTCTCGTCCAGACACGACATGGTAGCCTTCCGTTTCGGCAAGGAATCGCCGGTAGCAGTCTTCAGGGTTTGCTCTATTGAAATCACCGGTAAGCTGGTGGGCCATGCCTGGGCAGCTCCCGTTGCAGTATTCGTTCCACTCGCAGTCTTCGCAGCCGGGCACATCGCGCATCGGGATAGACCGGCGTTCGCGAAGCGCGATCAAAGTCGGATGGTTGTGCCAGATCTCCTCGACGGAATCCGTCAGGATGTTCCCGAGCACCAAACCGGGGAGCATGTTGCAGGGCACGATGGTGCCGTCGTGGAGGATGTCGAGGCGGTTGAAGATGCACCCGCAGGCAGTCAAGTAGCCC
>JAFGKV010000247.1 GCA_016928395.1 Candidatus Fermentibacterota bacterium
CGGCGAGATCATTCAGGTCAGGGGCAGGAGTGTCTGCCCGGAGCGGGAAGAGGCTGCCACACAGACTGCAGAACAGCAGCAGGAGGGATAGCCTCATTCATACCTCCTGGGTTTGAGGGAGGATCATGGTGGTGGCGCGGGGAGAGGGGGATGGGGCGTCGATATCGATATCGATATCGGAATCGAAGGGGAGAACCGATATCGAAACCGATAGCGATAGCGATTGTGCGCGAGGAGCATTCGGCACGGCGAGGCCCACACTCCGCTCGACATCGTGGGCAACGGCCGCGCGCACCGCCACCCCCTGAACCCTCGGCAAACCCGGCCGCCTAGCCCAACAACGTCACATACACAACCACCACCAGGTCTGTTCGCTTCGCGTAGTCGTCAATTGTCTCGGCCGTCCGAATAGACGAAACCGAATCCCCTGCGCCAAACACCCACAGGGGAATCTCCGTGCCCGCGACAAGCCGTGCACTACCAGGGCAACCGCGCGTCCTTCCACGCCGTTCTCCCAGGGGGATTGGTCTGGCTCTTGCCGAACCGGACGATCCAGGCTCCCCAACTGCTTCCGCAGGGCCGCATCGGAAGGCCAGCTCAAGAGCGCTTCCGGATTCCCTGGTGGCAACGGCTATGACTTGTGTGCCAGGGAGAAGTGGGCTTAGCTCCATCCGGGCAAGGGTCTCCCGAGTGCCTCCTTGCCAGACCTCCGCCCGTAGGCTGATCCCATGGGTGAATGGGACGGAGTACGTGTACTGGTCAACCTGAATCCCAAGGAGCTCCATGGCGGCACGGAACCCCGGCCCAGACATCCCCAAAGGTCCCGGCGCCACGACGACAGGGAACCGTTGGGGAGTTCCTGATGCGCCCGATGAGAGGCCGGCGAGAACGCCGAGCGTGCAAAGGCAGGTCGCCGAAAAGCGCAGATCGCTCATGAACACTCCATCCCTTCTCCTCCTCGCTGGTTCCTAAGCCAAAACCAAAGCCAGGCATCAACGTCGTTCGCAGTCTGGACAGGGCAGCCGTACACCTTCTCTCCTGAGCCCCGCAGAGGCACCTGGTTCGAAGACCAGGTGCCTCCAGTCAGCCCTGCTGGTCAGGGCAGGACCAGACCCACCGGGTTCCTCGAACGCCCGTGATGTCCTGTCAGTTCTGCACCTGTTGGGTACAACGATCACCCTGTGACCAGTAGGTGAGGGGATCGATCTTGCATTGGCAGAAGCAGTAGGCGCCGCCAGGAGGGAATGTGCAGTAGCAATTGCACGTGCCCGCAAGGCACCCGCCCGGCGTAGCGCAGGACGCGGAACATGGGATGAATGCACTTGCACTGCAGCTACAGCCAGGAGGTGGGTTGGGAGGATCATTCATGTCTGCCTGCGCACCATCCATCAACCCGACGTTGACGAGGGTCACCACTGCAAGTACAGCCATGAGTCTCACGAAGATGTGGGTTCGCATTGGCGTTCTCCTTGGGTAGTTACACGAGTTGAGAACTGGATCAGAGCCAGGCAGCTACGGCAGGGCGGGCTACCTCCTTTCCATCAGGGGTTCGCGCACTTGGGCTAGTAGAGGTTGGCCATCGTCGCGATAGAGCAGGAGATTCAGCCGGCCGGCCGAGTCGAACTCGGCGTCGCGCACGTCCTTGACTCGCACGAACTCGTGATTGTCAGATTCCTCCAATTCGAGAAAGACCGGCTGCGACAGCGACCGGCTTCGGGAATCGAATTGAACAAAGACGTCACCACACAGAAGGCCACAACCCGAACCTTGATCCGCGGCAAGGGGACCGAACGTGCGCAGAAAGGTCATATCGTTCCAGGGAGCCAACATCTTGCCCACATCCTGCCCGGCAAGCTGAAGGTCGTAATCCGCGACAAGCGCTCCGTTCGCATCGTATTCCTGGAGTGCTGCCCACGGCTTCCTCTTGCTCAGGCAGGGGAGAAGGATGAAGAACCCTCCGTGCCTGCTCCGCACCATCGAGAACTCAAGGTCCTGGATGATGGGGGACGGAACAAGACCCCTGGTATGAACCCTCAGCGCCGCTCCCTCGGAGCGGATTCCCCAGGCCCCACCTTGCTGTTCTGCCCGGTAGATGCGCGGCGAGTATCCCTCGAGCTCGGTTCCAACCCACACTCCGCCGGCGTGCCACACACCAATGTCACACATGGTCCCCATTGTGTTCATACCGTTGTACGCGGCACGAGGAACACCGCTGGGATCCAGGAACTGCAACTTCTGATCCTCAAGCGCCCATAGGCTGCCCCCATCCTCAACTGCGAGCCTTCGCAAATGCCTGAACTCCCCTGGACCCTCGCCAATGCGCCCAATGCCGCGTACCGGGGTGCCGTTCGGACTGTACACCACGATTCGACATGCACCGCGATCCGCAACGTAGATGCTGTCGCCTGGGCCCACCGCAATGTCGATAGGCGCTATGAGCTGTGACAGAAATGTATCTTCCCCGGGAGCCGGGTCAGCGGCCTCTGATGTCACCCAGGCTGCCTGCACCGCGACGGCACGCGATGGGTCAACAACCAGGACACCTCGTGATACGGCGGCGTGGGGCCCGCGGCACGTGAGCAGCAGGCCCGCCAATCCCGCTATGATCACCGAAGGTTGAGATCGAGTCATATGTTCCTCCAGCCACACCATTGGGCCAAGACCAGTTGCACCTCTCGCAGGGTAGTTCCACCGAGGTCAAGACGTGTCCTCCCATTGGGCTCGACGAGCCGCACTGCCCGGCCAGGTGAGAGGCTGTCCACGAAAGGAAGGAGATCTCGCGCCCGATTGCAGCCCGTGACCGGGAACGAGCTTCCCGCATACTGCGCGAACCTCCGTAGGGACGCTGTGTCCCCGCCAACGACCAGGAGTACAACGGAAACCCCAGATCCTGACTCTCCATCCCGGAGGACCCTCACCAGTTCCAACGCCTCCCGGCCCTTGTTGAGATCGACTTCCACGATCAGCACGTCAGCGGTGTCGCAGGGAATGGTCACAGGCCGACCGAGGATGTCATGCCCGCTCCAGGTGACACGATCTCCATACGATACCATCGGGGTGGTTTCCGCCTTCGCCGATACGGCGTGCCGTCTTGCGACGATCTGGCGGCCGATGATCGCGCCGTTGACCATCAGGAAGGCTGCCGCCGTGATCCAGATGACCCGCGTACTGACCGTTCTGCTCATGGCTTTTCGTCGGCCCATTGGTCTTCCATCTCCACCAGAAACCCCACATCCCGCAGTCTCTCTCCAAGGCCCGGCAGCCTGCGCTCAAGGGCGCGGAGGAGACTCGCGTCATCTCCGGCAAGTGTGCGGCGGAGCAGTCGCCCCTCCAACTCAATCACACGGTCCAGCGATTCGTGCCGCTTGGCGCCCTTGGACCCACCGGGGGAAGATCGCCGCGCCTCCAGGGCTGCGATGCTGTCGCCAAGGACAACAATCCGGAGATCCAGATGCGCACACGAGCCGCATCCGCTGCGGTCGAGGGATTCGTAGACCAGGCCGATGGTGACGGTGTCGCGCAGGACCTTTAGGAAGCTCAGGTCCCCCCACAGGGTCTCGGGCTCAAAGGAGAAGCCTTCGTCCAAACGATCGGCGGCCCAGGCGGCGAGATCATTCAGGTCAGGGGCAGGAGTGTCTGCCCGGAGCGGGAAGAGGCTGCCACAC
>JAFGKV010000248.1 GCA_016928395.1 Candidatus Fermentibacterota bacterium
CATTCTCACCCTTCGATTCCGGACAGTGCGTGACTCCCGAACCCGTAACATGAGACGGCTCCTCAGTGAAGAAGGTTCCATGGCCCCAGCTCCGAGATGCATTCGGGGCGGGGTGACCTCTTGTAGATGCGTGAGCCATTGGGGCAGGGCTTGACATGGGAGGAGCTGCCTGGGGTCAGAGTACCAGTAACGGCGTCCTGGGGTCAAATCTTTAATCTGTAATCTTCGCGCGAGAGGTCCCCTGGTTCCGGTCATTGGGGCCAGCTCGGCGCCGTGCCCCTGCTCCCCGCCGGGTCACATTCACCGGCGCACGGGACGTAGATGACAGTAGGACTTTCGGAGGCGCCCGTCACCTGACGCACGGGAAGCGCCGGATAATCGGCAAGGCGGAACCCGCAGGAAGTGTCGTACGGTGAAGGAGTAGCGAGCCACCTGTCTGCCGCCTGCCTGTGCGTGGCTGCACGCAGACAGGTGCCGGCACAGGCAGGCACCGACCGCGCGTCACGCGGCGGGGGCAGCAATGCCCTGGCTGAAGCGTTGACCTGGCACGTGGCCATGGTCTGGCGTTCCCGGCGGCTCCGGGGGTTGGGCAAGACGCGGTTGCAGAACTGGCTCATCGGGGTGGCCTGCCCAACCCCGAATTCGCCGGGAACGCCAGACCCGCGGGTGAGCCACGCAGGTGACTGGGATCGCGAAGGTGTGCGCTCTCCCACGGCTCTGCGCGCGGGGCTTGACAGAATGGTGCGGACTGTGTATAGTCACGGCAAAGTACTTTTTCTTACGAAGTACTTCGTGATACACCTCAAGCCTCGCAGGAGGTCCCCATGTCAAGACAACTCAGCCTACAAGAGGCCGAGCGCAGAGCCTTCACGACAGCCTACGAAGATGGGCTGTGGGATGTGCTACTAGGATGTTTCCTGCTGCTGTTTGCCGTCGCCCCTCCACTCAGCCGCAGCCTGGGCGATTTCTGGAGTTCGGCCGTGTTCCTTCCCTTCTGGGGACTCGTCTATGCGCTCATCAGGTGGCTCAGGACGAACATGGTCGCTCCCCGGATCGGGACCGTGCGATTCGGCCGTGCGCGTCGAACGAGGCTGGCTCTGTTCAGTCGAGCTATGCTTGTCATCAACCTGGCGGCACTGATTCTCGGCCTTCTGGTCGCGACAGGCGTCGGCAGAGTCCCTGGCTCGGTGATCCCCATTCTGTTCGGCTTGCTCCTGCTCATTGGCTTCAACCTGGCGGCGGTGCTCCTGGGGATCAGCCGGCTGCACCTCTATGGCCTGCTGGTCGGCCTCTCGCCTCTGGTTGGCGAGTGGCTCTACACCCATCGCAGTGCGACTCACCACGGCTTCCCGGTCACCTTCGGGACCTCGGCCGCAGTGGCGATCATCATCGGCGTGGGTATCTTCATCAGAGTCCTGCGGAGCCAACCCATTTCCGAGTGCGGAACCTCATCTGAGGACACCTGAGATGGAAAGCCCCGGTGTGGGTCGCCACCCCCTTGCCGACGTCGACCAGGTCATTCACGCCCCGGCACGGCTCATGGTGCTCACCTATCTCTACGTCGTGGAGAGTGCCGACTATGTCTTCCTGTCCCGCATGACTGGGCTGACCTGGGGCAACCTGGCAACGCACCTGGCCAAGCTGGAGAAGGCCGGGTACGTTGCCATCACCAAAGGATTCAAAGGCAAGAAGCCTCACAGCACGGTGAGCCTGACGATGCAAGGCAGAGCCGCGTTCTGCGAGTATAGGAGAAACATGCAGAGCGTGCTGGGCGACTTGCCTGAATAGGCTGAAGGAGCGCTCCATGCGGTGTGAACGGGCGCGTGCACCCTCTGTCGGCCGGATGACGGAGACTCGGAGCCGGTTCTGTCGAGTCTCGACGCATCCACTGATCCCACGGAGCTGCCTGGGGTCAGAGTACCAGGAGAAAGCCTCTCGATTGCGGAAGGGGGAGTACGGAACGCGGAGTGCGGAAGGCAGGATTGACGGCTGGCAACCGTCGACTGATCATTGAAGGCGGCATCCTCCCGTTCCGGTGTGCGCCGGTTTTCGAATTCTTTCCTGGTCAGGACTTCCGGGCTCGCCGCGAGACGTCTTCGAGTTCTGACGACGTCGGTGGCGGACCCTCTCCGTGTGCGGGGTGCACATGGTTCGGGCACGGAACAGCCGCGGACGCGAGGAATCGCGCCCCTCCATAGTGCGGATGGCGTTCGCGGTTGACACCGCTCCTACCCGTGGGGCGAACTCCGGCCATTCCATACTTCCAGTCGCCAAGTTGCGAGGAATCGCAGGCACCGATTCCGAATTTGCCGAACGAGAATCTGCGCTGTGGAGCGGGCACGTAGCCGCTGTGCGGCAAGCTCTCTGCTTTCTGCTATCAGCTCTCTGCCAGCCGACTGCCGCCTGCCGCTTCGCTCGCAGGGTTCAGGGTTCAGTGCGGCCTCTGAGGACGCCGGGCTCCCTCAGAATTCTCATGGTTGAGAGTACGGCGCACTGAGCGGGAGGGCACAGGTCCCTCCCCTACAGAGACGCCCACGGCGCCGTTGCCTCATAGGAGCGGCCCGCCTGCGGTAGGCAGGCTTCAGCCGCGACACGCCACCCCTGTCGGGCCTGAAGGCCCTCCTACACTGCCCATGCACGCCACTATTCGCCCGCGGGGGGTGGCGTTCGGTATCGCTATCGTGGTCGCACTCGTAGTCAGAATCGACGAGCGGCATCCGGCATCATGCGCCCTCACCCTCACCCTCAGCCTCTCCCCCGGTAGAGGGAATGGTCCGTGCACCCACGGAGCGGAGCCGAACAGCACCCCTTCTCCCCGCGTGGGAGAAGGCGGGGGATGAGGGCGATGCGTGCCGCGTGAAGTGAAGGTACAGCTTGGTTCGGGGCCGGACTGCCTACTGCCGCTCCTCCTCACTCCTCACTCCTATCTGATCTTGAGCCTTTGAGGTGAACGTGTGCCTGGCCGCTTCGCTCTTGACTTCCCTCCGCTCCTCCCCTACCCTCTGCTTTCTCAATGGTGACGGCCTATGCCGCCTAGCGTCCAGCCCCTACGCCTGCAGGGGGTCCCTTGCATTCGCTCTGCGTTGCTCTTCCGCACCTCCATCCTGGCCGGCGATCCTCTTGTCGTGACCACTATTCTAGGCTTAGAATAGCTCCTCTCGTGCCGAATTCAACCGCCGCAAGTCTTCGTTTTTATGACGTCCCCCGGCATCTCACGCACCCCTTGTTCCCCTCTATGCCACAGGCCCTGACTGTAGTCGAGGGGGGTGAAACACCCTTCCTCCGCGGTCTCTGTGGTGAGGATTCCTTTGCGTTCTTTGCGTGAGGATTCCGGTTCGAATTCAGTGCTTCGGATTACCCGCGGGGCGGGCCGACTTCGAACGTCTCAGTTCATCTGTGAACTCACAACCGCTCGCGATGCGGGCATCGGGAGAAAACCATGAATGATCCAAGGCTGAGCAAACTGGCCCAAGTTCTCGTGCACTACTCAACGAAGGTGAAGAAAGGCGACTTCGTGCTGGTCAGCGGCGACGAAGTGACGATTCCCCTGCTGTGCGAAGTGACCCGCGAGGCCATCGCAGCCGGCGGCCACGTCGAGACGCTGATCAGCTCCCAGGAGATCGGCGAAGTCAGGCTGAAGCACTCCACGGAAGAGCAACTCATAGAGAGCAGCCTCATCATGGAGACCGTGCTGGCCAAGGCTGATGCGTGGATCTCCGCCTGGGGCTCTCTCAACACCCGGATGAGCTCAAATGTGCCCGCCGATCGAATCAAGCTGGCAGCCCAGGGAGCGACTCCGTGGCGGCGCATCTACTCCGATCGCACGGCCAGTGGTGCGTTACGGTGGTGCGGCACCCAGTTCCCGACCCATGCCGACGCCCAGGAAGCGTCCATGAGCCTGGCCGACTATGAAGACTTTGTCTTCGGTGCCGGACTGCTGGATGCGGAGGATCCCATCGGCCAGTGGCAGAGCGTACACGCCGAGCAGGAGCAGTGGATCCAGTTCCTGAACAGGGTAAAGGAGCTGCACATCAAGGCCGATGGCACCGATCTTCGCGTGTCGGTGGGGGGTAGGCGATGGATCAACTGCGACGGGTCCATGAATTTCCCCGACGGTGAGGTTTTCACGTCACCGGTCGACGACGCCATCGACGGCCACATCACCTTCAGCTTCCCTGGAATCTACGCCGGAAAGGAGATCGAGGGGATTCGCCTCAGAGTCGCTGCCGGCCGTGTGGTCGAGGCCACGGCAACCAAAGGCGAAGACCTCCTCCAAGCCCTACTGGCCACCGACGACGGTGCCTCCCGGTTCGGGGAGGTCGCCATCGGCACCAATTACCAAATCACCAAGTTTACCCGGAACATGCTCTTCGATGAGAAGATTGGCGGCACGGTGCACTTAGCCATCGGCGACTCTATGGGAGAAGCCGGCGGCATCAACAAGTCCGCCATTCACTGGGACATGTTGTGCGACATGCGCAACGGCGGCACTGTGTCGGCCGACGGCCGGGTCTTCTACCGGGATGGGCGATTCCTTCCCGAGGTGCTGAGCTAGCTCCCCCGCGTTGGCACGTGTCCGCAGTCACGACCCCGCGGACTGAGGCCGTCTGACGGCGGGAACGGAGACAATCCCTGCTCACTGGATCCAAGACTACTGCGAGGCAAGGGCCCGGGCAGCAAATCCAGAAAGGCACAATTCGGAGAAGAAATGACGAACCGTGGAGGTACAGGAGTCGAAGGGTGAAGTGAACCGAAGACACAGGCCCGCCTGAACCCTGCACCCTGCACTCTGTTCGAAGGGTGGTTTCGCCACGGGTTCAGGCACCCTGCGGTGTCGACGAATGAGCGTCGACACGGCGATCCACAACAGGAGGTTCGCCCATGTGGAGGATTTCGCATACATGGTCGTTGATGCGTGCGTCGTGGGACGTGCTGCGCAATGATAAGGAATTGCTGGTGTTTCCCCTGCTTTCGGGCATTGCCTCGGCGATGGTCATGGCCATGTTTGCCCTTCCGATCTACCGGGGATTCTCAGACACGACCGCTCCCGAACAGCTCACCCTCGATCAGATCCTCCTGCTGTTCGCCTTCTACTTCTGCACGTACTTCGTCATGTCGTTTTTCAATGCCGCGATAGTCGCGGCGGCGCTCATCCGTATCCGCGGAGGCGACCCGACCGTGGCTGATGGATTCCGCGCATCGTGGTCGAGACTGGTGCTGATCGCCGAATGGGCTCTGGTCGCGGCCACGGTGGGAACCATCCTGCGGCTCATCGAGGGAAAATCAAGGAGACTCGGCCGTTTCGTGAGCGGCCTCCTGGGCACGGCGTGGTCGGTGGGCACCTTCCTGGTCGTGCCCATTCTGGTCGTCGAGGGCATTGACCCCATCGGGGCGGTAAGGGAATCGGTTCGTCTGCTCAAGAAGACCTGGGGCCAACAGCTCGTCGGGAGCTTCAGTTTCGGACTGGTTGGGTTCCTGTTGAGCATACCGGGGATCCTCCTCATCTTCATGGGCGTCACATCGTCGTCGGGTACGCGGGCGTACGGCCTGACGCTAG
>JAFGKV010000005.1 GCA_016928395.1 Candidatus Fermentibacterota bacterium
GACCTCATTGTCTTCGCCTCCAGTTCCGGTGGCACCCAGGCAGGCCTGGTGGTCGGCGCGCGCGCCTGGAACTTCTCCGGTCAAATCCTGGGCATCAGCGTGGACAAGGGAGAACGCAGCCCGAAACCCTATGAGCAGGATTTGGCTGAGCTGGCCTCGTCCACGGCCGTGCTGTTGGGCCTGCACGAGCGGTTCAGCGAGGATGATTTCTGGGTAGACTATGACTACCTCGGCGAAGGTTACGGCGTACTGGGAGAGCGCGAGCGGGAGGCCATACTCCTACTCGCCCGTACCGAGGGGCTCCTTCTGGATCCGGTCTACACCGGAAAAGCCATGGGCGGCCTCATCGACATGGTGCGGCGAGGGCTGCTGGGCGGCTCCAAGACCGTGCTGTTCTGGCATACCGGCGGCGGCCCCGCCTTGTTCGCCTATGCCCGCGAACTTCTCTACGATCCCCTCGGCGATAGGGAGACCGCGTCTGCGGATCTCTGAGGAGTCGGCCTCAGTACTGTGCAACCCCCGAGAATCCCCAGTCGAAAGGAGTTCCCCCATGACCAGTGCCCATGTCCGACGCCTGATAGCCCTCGTGGCCCTTCTCGTGGCCAGTGTCCCGCCTCTCGCCTGCGGGCATGGGAAGGCCGCATTTGCAGTGGAACACACACCGATGGCTGACTTTGGCGGCCCACGCCCTCCCGGGTGGAGCAGGAACCTCGCGATCTATGAGGTGAACCTCAGGCAGTTCACACCTGGGGGAACCTTTCGTGAGTTCGAGGCCCATCTGCCCCGGCTGCGCGACCTGGGCGTCGGCATCATCTGGCTCATGCCACTACATCCTATCGGCGAACAGAACCGTAAGGGTTCCCTGGGAAGCTACTACTCCGTGAGGGACTACCTGGCCGTGAACCCCGAGCACGGCACCATGGATGAGTTCAAACACCTGGTCCGGGCCATTCACGATCACGGCATGTATGTCATCATAGACTGGGTCGCCAATCACACAGCCTGGGACAATCCCCTGGCCAGAAAGCATCCGGAGTGGTTCACGAGAGACGCACAGGGCCGCTTCGTCCCCCCGGTGGCGGATTGGAGCGACGTCATAGATCTAGACTACGGCGTCCCCGAGGTGTGGGACTACATGATCGACGCCCTGCGATTCTGGGTTCGCGAGACCGGCATCGACGGATTCCGATGCGATGTGGCCGGCATGGTGCCCACGGAATTCTGGATGCGGGCACGGCCTGCGTTGGATGCCATCAAGCCGGTGTTCATGCTGGCGGAGTGGGATACGCCCCAGATGCACCCGTGGTTTGACATGACCTATGACTGGGAACTGCACCGCACTTTCAACTCGATTGCACGGGGGAAGAAGAACGCCAAGACCATTGCCGCGCATGTGATGCGGGACCGTCGCCGCTACCCCCGGGGTGCGTATCGAATGCAGTTCACCTCGAATCACGATGAGAACTCCTGGAACGGTACGGAGTTCGAACGGTTGGGCGAAGGCGCGGCGGCCTTCGCGGTGCTGGCCTCCACGTTGCCGGATATGCCCTTGATCTACACCGGGCAGGAGGCAGGGCTTGACCGACGGCTGAAGTTCTTCGAGAAGGATACCATCGAGTGGTCTGAGCATCCGATGGCGGATGTGTACCGTACGCTGCTGCTGTTAAAGCGAGACAATCCCGCGCTGTACAACGGCGAAGCCGGTGGAGACTTCGTTCCCGTGAAGACCGATCGCGACAAGTCCGTGGTGGCCTTTGTGCGCAGGAAAGACCCCCACGGCGTGTTCGTCGTGGCGAACCTCTCATCCAAGCCCTGCACCGTGTGCCCCAAGGGCAAAGCCTTCCAGGGAGACTACCGGGATGCCTTCAGCGGATCGAGGGTCACCTTGGATCGCAAGGCAACCTTAGATCTGGGGCCATGGGAGTTCAGGGTCTTTACCCGCTAAGTACTAAGATCCCTCGAAGGTTCCGCGTCGGGCGATGCCGTCTTCCACCATAAATCTACCGCGGCATATGACGTGGCGGATCTGCCAGTCTTCATCGACAAGCACCACGTCGGCATCGGCGCCGGGAATCAGTTCACCCTTGCCTGAAAGGCCAAAGGCGCGGGCGGGGTTGCGGGTAACGACCGCCAGGGCGGATTCGAACGGCACATGCTCCTGGTCGAGAGCATCTACCATCTCCGTGAAGATGCTGCGCGGCTGACCGATCTCCAGCCGCACGAGTGCGCCGCCCTCGTCGAAGAGCGGAAGACTCCCGTTACCGTCGGAACTGAAGGTGAGGCGGTCGAGCGGGACGCCTGCCTCCAGAAGCAGCGATAGAGCCTTGCTGGGCTTCGTCTCGTCGTCGGGAAAGTAGCGGTACGAGCTGGTAGTGAGGTCGATGCGCCCTCCGCGCCTGCCGAATTCCTTGGCATCCTCGAAGATCCAGGCATTGCGGTTCATGTGGGTCGGCATGAACTGCCCGATGGGGATGGCACTGATCTCCAGAGCTCGATAAATCGGCCGCAGAGGATCCTTCACATCGCCCATGTGAAGCTGCACGATGCCGGCCTTGCCCCCCAGCATTCCTCCAACCCGTGCCTTGCTGGCCAGATCGACGAGCATTTCGGGAGACAGCCATGAGGCCCGGTGATCCGAGATGGCGACTTCACCGACGCCGATAACCTCGTCAATCATCGCCAGATCGCGCCCAATATCGCCGGTGATGGTGGGGGTCGGCATCTGGTAGGCACCGGTGAGCATCCAGGCCGAGATGCCCTGGGCTCGCAGCGACTTGACCTTCATGAGCACGCTGACGGGAGTGCGGGTATACCCGTCGGTCCCCAGGCATCCGATGACCGTGGTGATCCCTCCGGCCAGAAGCTGCGAGACCGTGACTTCCGGCGTCCGGGTCGAAGGGCCTCCCTCGCCGCCGGCGCCGGCGATATGCACATGACCGTCGATGAGACCGGGGATGGCGCGCAAACCCCGGCAGTCTACCTCACGAACCCCAACGCCCCGTGCGCTCAGGCTGAGATCGGGGCCGATTGTAAGAATCCTGCTGCCGCCCAGCGCCATGTCGACGGTACCCACCGGCGAGGGAGAGAACACCTCGGCGCCGCGGAGTATGCACAGGCCCTGCATGGCGCTAGCCCGCTGGGTAGTAGCGCGCCATGAGAACGGGCGCGATGTCGGCCAGGCAGGCTGCGGCCAGTCGCTCATCGGCGGGGAGCGAGCGATCCGGATCAGGCAGGGGCCGGACCTCGTCTCCCACGAGCATCACCGGCTTGTTCCGCTTGAGTTGCGCGACGCCCTGCACGCCCTCGGGCACGGCGGTCAGGCTCTTGGATGGGTCTAGAAGGATGACCGTGATGCCGCGAGCCGGGCACTCCAGAGGCCAGCCATCGCTGCGTACCAGCAACCACCCGTCTTCTTCCAGATCCCGGGCCAGCACCCTTTCCACGGGGGTGGGATCGAAGAGACATGCCACATCCGCCCCGGCATACCGTAGTCCATCAGCAACGATGTCATCCTCGCGATATTCGACAAGGGCTGCATCCACCGACTGATGCCGAAGCATCGCCGCGACCTGCAGCCATTGGCTCTTCCTAGAGAAGAACTCACCCTTCACAAAGAGACCATCGGCGGAGGCGCTGGCCACGACCAGATCATCGTCTGTCTGCAGCACGGCAGAGGCAGCGATCCTCAGTTCGGGTGAGAGCCGGTCACACACCACGATGGGGATACGGCTGTCCCTTGCTGTGGGGAAATGAGATCGCATTATCATGCCGGGGACGTCGATCGATTCTCCGATGGCGGGCACCATGTGCATGAAGACGCCTGGGCCGGCATTGATCTCGATGATCGCCAAAGGCGACTCCCGCCACGATTTCGAGATATCGTCAGCCAACACATCGACACCGAGGCAATGGACCTTCAGGAAGGACGCAACATCCTGCGCGAGCTTCCGATTGTCGGGATGAATCTCGTTCGTGACATTGATGGAGACGCCTCCGGCCGAGATATTGGCGACACGGCGGAGGAACACCTTCGATCCGCTCTCAATTACAGTCGAAAGCCGCAGCTTCTGCAGCCTGAGATAGTCGATGAGATCATCGTCTACACGTATCTTGGTCAGGGCGGAGCGTGCATTATCGCGCCGGGCAAAGGTCTCATTTTCCCGCGCTATGAGGTCTTCGACGGTGTGCACACCATCTCCGGTCACGAAGGCCGGCTCACGCTTGAGAGCTGCCGCGAACTTCCCGCCGACCGTCAGGAGCCGATGATCGAATCCGGTTACATGGGTTTCAACTATGATGCCACCTTCCACACCTGAGTCCAGCAGCGCCTGGAAGACCCGCTCCAGCTCCCGCTCGCTTCGAATATTGGTGGTGACGCCCTGACCTTTGTGCCCGGATACGGGCTTCACCACCAGCGGGTACCCAATGTCATGGGCCGCATGCAATGCCTGGGAGATCTCGTAGCATACGGTACCCCGGGGCGTAGGCAATCCGAGGTGATCGAGAAAGCGTTTCACCATGTCCTTGTAGCAGGTGAACTCGGTATCCTTTATGCTATCGGTGGAAACAGTCGTAGACCTCCCACGGATTTGCCGGCGGCCATATCCCCACTGGAAAGCATTCTCATCATGCAGGTAGAACATGGGTATGCGCGCCTTGAACCCCGCTTCGACGATGGAGTAGATGGTCGGGCCACCGTAAATCCCTCGATCGAAGTTCTCCTGTAGACACGCGAACTCCTGCCGGAACGCAAACTCGCGTCCCTTCAGTGCGTCGTTGAAGAAATCCTGGGTGAAATGGAGGCAATCCTCCCCGGAGTACTCGTCGATGGTCTCTACGGCGATCTCCCAGTGGTTCTCGTCGAGACGATCCACGGCCCACTGCGATACGGCCAACTCCATGTCGAGGCGCTGAACCTCAATGAGCGTCCTGGCGAACAGCTCTGCGATGCCCTCGGGGGCCGGGTCTATCGTGGGAAACCGATCCTGAACGGCCCGAATCAAACTCTCGGTGTCAAGAGTTGTGGCCGACACTCCAAGACGAAAGACAATCGCCTTGGCGGGAAGGGCGTGGTTGGGGCCGCAGTAGATTCGGAAGTGGTCAACGCGAAGAGACACGACTACCTCCCTACCGGCCGGGGCCGGCGGTTCACATTCGAAGCGAAAGGCTGTAGTGTAGAAAACCACCGATCTCGCGGCAGAGAGATCTCGGCGGTGGGAACTGAGGCATCACTTTGAACTGGACGGCGAATGCGCCTCAAGATATGATCTATGGCGAAAACCACCAGCTCACTGGGAGGAGCTATGAGCCCTTCGACCTCCATACGGCCATCGGCGACTCGTGTTCTCGTTGCCAGCGGCGATGTGCGACTGCGAAAACTCATGCGTATTGCGCTGGACGAATTAGGGGCCACTCCCGTCGAAGCCACCGATAGCATGACGTTGATGCGAGAGGCCTTCGCGTCCCATCCGGACATCATCATCCTGCATCGCGAATTGCCCGACCAGGACGGCCTCCAGACGCTGGCCCGTCTTAAGGCCGAGCTTCAGCGTCCACCGGTCATCGTGGTGACCCGGGGGACTGATGCCGATGCCCGCTTGGTGTGCTTCGCCGCAGAAGCCGACGATGTGGTATCGATTCCCTTTGATGCTCGCGAACTGAAGGCCCGGGCTGAGGCGGTACTGAGGCGCAGCCGCTCCCGGAGCCCGATGATCTCGAATGCCTTCGCGGAGACGCACTTGATTAAGCTCGCGGGGAACGTCTTTGACACCTTCGTCGAGGGCCGCTCCAACCGGGCTGCAGTGGAAGCTGCCCGGGAGGTAGCTGAGCGCCCGGGAAAGCGCTTCAATCCCCTCTTCATTCATGGCCCACCCGGAACGGGGAAGACGCATCTCATGGGAGCCATCGGCCATCATCTGGCTGCGTCGGCGTCGGACCTTGCCGTCACGTATGTGTCCGCCACCGACTACTCCGACGAGTTCCTTTCCTCTATCGCCGCAGGTGAAACCGAGCTATTCTGGAGCAAGTACGGCCACGCCGACGTCCTCTTGATGGACGATATTCAGTATCTGGGCAGCGGTGCGCTGGGCGCAGAGACTGCCCGCATGATCAGGGAGATGGCCGAACATGGCCGTCAAGTCGTGGCGTGTAGCGACAAGACCCTTGAGGAACTCCAGACAAGTATCGCAGAGGTCGTGCTCGTCATAGGGATGGGTCTCATAGCGAAAATCGACCTTCCCGATCGAGAGCATCGCTACCGCATCCTGCAGACGCAGGCAGTGATAAACAAGTGGAATCTCCCCGACCAGATGCTGGCGCTTATTGCCGACACCGTTGCCAGCGATGCCCGTGCGCTCCAAGGCGCCGCCAGAAAACTCGTCGCGATCCGGACGATCCAGAGCGGCGTTTTGACGGTCGACTCGGCCAGGTTCGCGCTGAAGGACCTGGCACAGGGCGAGGAGGTGGTGTCGGAGACCGCCTTCCGCGTGACCGCTGCGCCGACTTTCGGGACGCCGCTGGACTCAGGATCCTACGAGTTGGGCGGCGATGCGGCCGAGGCTCACCCCTACCGCCGTTCGTCTGATAGGCCTCCGCATGCCGCGCGGGTGGGAAGGGAATCCTTCCCGCCGCCTTCCCAGGATCGCTCTCAGGGGTCACGCCCCGCAGATATCGATACGCCTCCGGCTCGTCGCGGCAGACCGGACACCCCGCCGCCACCAGTGGATGGGGATGACCAAGACGACGGTCGGCCACGGCACTGGTATGACAGGATCCGTCATAAGTAGCGAGACGATTCGGTCTGCCATCGGGCGCAGGCAGGGCATGATCTGGCGTGTGCGGGGAGCCAAGACGGGTTCCTCTTTCGTCGATCAGCTCTCATGTTCAACCGAAGATGCCCTCGCGACCGCCGCGGCAAGGCTCGGCGACGCAGGCCGTTACCAGGTAGCCTTCGTGCTCCCGATCACGATGAGGCTCCGCGTCGGGGCCCTTGGTATCGTGACCCTTGATCCCGGATGGCATGTCTACACTGGATCTGCCCGGCGCAACCTCGCGGCCAGGCTTCGCCGGCACCTCCTGGGTGCACCGACTCTACGGTGGCACATCGACTACCTGAGTTGCCGTCTTCGCCCCGTGGCATGGAGGGTTTTCTCCCCGGACCGGGGAAACGAATGTATGCTGGCCGATGAAGCCCAACGCGGCGATCATGCGACCCGTCATCCCAGAGGATTCGGCGCATCGGATTGCGGCTGCGGCGGGCACCTCACGCACAGTATCGAGCCGCCCAGGTGGGTAGGGCACTGATGCGCGGGAGATGGGGCACCCTCTTGTATGTCTCACTGTGGTGCGGAGTGCTGGTACTGATCGGTATCGTGCTGCTGCTTCGTTTCGCGGTGTCGCCCACCCGCGTGATGATACCGCTTTCCGCCTACCTGCCGTTTTTGATCATCCCGTATGCGGTCGTTACCTCCCTGCTTGGCCTCGTCGTTCGCCATTGGTGTAGAATCATGCGGGTCTCTCTGATTGCGGCAGCAGTTCTCCTCCCCGTGACAGTATACGGCCCCCGGCTCATGCCCAGCCTGCATCCACCCGGCCCGGGAATGGTCCGCGTGGCTACCTGGAATGTCTTCCTGTGCCGGCACGGGGTCTCGGGTGTTCGTGAGACCATCGGCACACTGGGGGCGGATATCATTGCGCTCCAGGAAGTCGTCGGGGTGGAAGACGACTCCACCGATTCGGCGCAGTTGACGTCGCTGGTGAAGCCGTTGGGCTACACATGCGAGTTTGTTGGATACCGGCCCTGGCGGCCCGGGCGTCAGCCCGGCATGGCCATCTGCGTGCGCGACCCAGTGAAGCTGCTCTCTTTGGAACGTCGAACCTATCACCCCTCCGGTCAATGGCGCTACGTGTTTGTGGAGGTGGAAGTCGAAGGTACACGGCTCAACGTGGTAGTCCCGCATCTCTACCCCTTTGCCCTGGGCACCGTTGGTCAGAGCGAGCGCAACGATTTGAAGAGCAACCTCCGTCGGTTCGGTCGTCGTATTGGGGCAACCACCCTCTGGCATCTCCGTGAGGGGAATGAACTAGTGCGCTTGGTTGGCACCTTTCGCGACCCCACCATCATCATGGGCGATTTCAACACCGCACCGGACCATCCGATTCACTGGCGGTTGAGGCGGCATCTCGTCGATTGCCTTTCCGCGGCGGGGAAGGGGCTCTCTCCCACGTTTACGTTCTTTCTCCCCGTACGAATCGACTACATCTACGTGACGAAATCGATCCGCGTGCACGCTGCCTCGGTCATCCCCACCTCGGCATCCGATCATCGCCCCGTAGTCGCCGTGCTCAGCGTGCCCGGCCGTTCCTGATGAGCGCGCTACGCATCACCGAGAGGCGGCATTGCATGACGGCGAGGTGGGCTTTTCGATAGAGAGGAGCTTCGATGAATCTGAATGTGCTGCTGAGTGTCCGCTCTTCTCGTGAACACGTAGTCCGCGAGAGTGACACGGCCCGGGCATACGGTTCGGGAGGAGTCGATGTTCTGGCCACTCCCGCTCTGATTGCCCTCATTGAGAGCGCTGCCCGCGACACCGTGCAGCATACCCTTCCACCCGGGCACACCACGGTGGGGAGTTTCGTAAAGATGCACCATCTGGCTCCCACACCTGTGGGACACACCGTGCGGGTGGATGTGTGCGTGATGAGCATCGAAGGGAGGAGAATCATGTTTGATGTCAGAGGGTATGACAGCGCGGGCCTCATTGCCGAGGGAGAGCATGAGCGTGTCGTGATTGACTTGGCCCGATTCACCACGAAGGCGGCCGAGAGACGTGGGGAGTCTTCGCTGTGAGTGGGCCTCCCACCCGCGAGCAAGTCCCCAAAGAACACCGGTGGGACATCGAGGCGCTGTGCGCCACCGATGATGCCTGGGAGAGCGACTTCGTGGCAACTGAGGGCTTCTCTGACGATATGGCGGCTCGAAAGGGCACGCTGGGAAACTCCGCACCCGAGCTGGCTTCGGCCTTGAGCCTGTTCTTCTCGCATCAAAGAACCTTTGAGCGGCTACATACCTATGCACATCATCGCCGCGACGAGGATCTTTCCCGGGGCACCTACCAGGACATGAACGCCCGCATCTCGAGTCGGATCTCGGCCTATGAAGCGGCAACATCGTTTCTGAGGCCGGAGATCCTTGCCATACCTGGCGATGTCATGTCTACGTGGCTCCTCGACGAGAATCTCGCACCGTACTCCGTATGGCTTGGGTACCTCCTGCGTTACAGACCGCACACACTGAGCCAGACAGAGGAGCGCCTCATCGCCATGGCAAAGGAGCCCCTCGGCGGTTTCCAGCGGGTGTTCGGCATGGTCAACAACGCCGACCGGCCTCGACGGTTGCCGAGTATTCGCGATGAAGCGGGAGACGCGGTTCAACTTACCAATGCGAACTTCGGCGCGTTCATGGAATCTCCTGAGCGCCGGGTCCGCCACGATGCCTTCGGGGGATTTTATGCCGAGCTGGCCGGCAATACCGATACGCTGTCTGCGCTGCTGGACAGCGAAATCCGCACCCACGTGTTCCTGGCCAGGACGCGCCGGTACCCTTCCTCCTTGGAAGCTTCCCTGTTCCACGATCAGGTGGATGTCGCAGTGTACGAAGCGCTCATCTCGGCGGTACGCGATGCAATGGCAGGGATACATGACTACTACGCGCTGAAGCGGGATGTGCTCGGATTGGATGCGCTCAACATCTATGATAGTATGGCGCCGATTTCCTCAACACCCACCCGTCGCTACACCTATGATGAAGCCCAGACCATCGTGCTGGAAGGGTTGGCGCCCTTAGGTGACGAGTATGTCGATGATTTGCGCCGGGGCCTCCAGTCGGGATGGGTGGATCGTTTTGAAAACAAGGGCAAGCGTTCCGGAGCCTACTCCGGGGGATGCTATGACTCGTATCCTTACATCCTGCACAACTTCAACGGCACCCTGGACTCAGTCTTCACCTTAGCCCATGAGGCGGGGCATTCCATGCATAGCCTCCTCTCCCGGCGGCATCAGCCCTACCACATGGCCGACTATCCGATTCTCGTCGCCGAGGTCGCCTCGGTCACCAATGAGATGCTGCTTCTGCACTACCTATTGAGCAGGGCATCCAATGACGCCGAACGTGCGGTACTCATCAATCACCTGGTCGGTGATTTCCGCTCCACCATCTTTCGTCAGACCATGTTCGCCGAATTTGAACGGATGATCCATGCCCGGGTCGAGCAGGGGGGATCGCTGACCACTGACTACCTGAACGACACCTATCTAACACTGGTGCGCGACTATCACGGCGATGCGTTTGCCTTTGATGAGACTGATCGCCCCATCCGGTGCGAATGGAGCAGGGTGCCCCACTTCTACTACAATTTCTACGTCTACAAGTACGCCACCGGAATGGCGGCCGCGGTAGCCATCAGTTCGAGGATAGTGACCGGCGACCGTGATGCCCGTGAGGGCCACCTCAGGTTGCTGCGCGCGGGCTCGTCCAAGCCGCCACTGGAGGTGCTCAGAGATGCCGGCATCGACCTGGCCAGTAGACAGCCCGTGACTGAGGCACTTTCGCAGCTCTCCATCTTGGTGGAGCAGCTTCGGGGTCTGCTCCGTGTCCAATGAGGGTTCCTGCTGCTCGGGATCACTGCCCACGGCCAAGCGGGATCGTGGGTTTTCAACCACTCAAACGTCGCAGATGCGACACCAAAAGGAAGGCCATATGGCAAGGCTTCTGGGTGTGCTGTTTCTTCTCGGCCTGTGTGAGTTCGTAAGCGCGGGTCAGCTCTCTGGAGTCACACTGCCCGACACGATCACGGTAGACGACGGGACTTTAGTGCTCAACGGCATGGGTCAGCGGAAAAAAATGTGGGTGGAGGTGTACGTTGCGGGCCTCTACCTGCCATCGAGAACGAGCGAAGCGGGCGAAATACTCGAAGCCGACGCGCCGTGGCGTCTCGTTATGCACTTCCTTCACAAGAAGGTTGACAAGGATAAGCTTGACGGCGCGTGGAATGACGGGTTCAAGAACAACTCCCCCGACCTGCTCACCACCCATGCCGAGGATATCGACCGTTTCCTCGCATGCTTCCCGGACATCGTCAAGGGGCAGGAGGTGATCCTGACGTTTTCCCCCGCCGCAGGGCTTCAGGTTGACGTGGCAGGCGAGACAAAGGACACCTTCACCTCGCGTGGCTTTGCCCAAGGCGTGCTCTCCATTTGGCTGGGCCCCAAACCGCCCTCGGCTGATCTCAGAAAGGGACTACTGGGAATTCAGTAGCCGCGCGACGTCGCGGCGAGGCGGCCACTCCGTGCCCCGCCTCGCCGCCCAGCGCCCTTACTCCCTCAAGATGGCCTGGGCTTCTGCGGCGAAGACACCGCCGGGCGCGCGCCGCAGATACTCGGCAAAGAGCGTACGCGCCGAGTCATGTCGCCCCTGCGACAACCGGAGACGGCCCAAGTGACGATACGCATCGGCAAGGTCGGGCCAACGAACCAGCGTCTGAAGGAGCACACTGTCTGCCGCGTCCTCCTTGCCATCGAGCCCATACACCTCTCCGAGATTGGCCCAGGCCAAGGCGAGATCCGGAGCCAATGCCACTGCTTTGGAAAAGCTCGACTCCGCAGCGGCCAAGAGGCCCGCGGATCGCAGGGAAACGCCCAAATCATTGGCAATGGTGGCGTCCTCAGGGAGCATGACGCCGGCAACACGGAGAAGCTTCACGGCGTCTCCGATCCGCCGCTGGTGCAGAGCCTCTCGTCCCCATGCCGCCATGTGGTCACCCGCCCTGGGCTTGGCAAGCCCCTGTCCAAGAGCGGTGCGCACCGCTTCCAGCGCTTCATCCTCTCTGCCGGCCAGGGTCAGGGCCTGCGCCAGGGTCATCCAGGTCGTGGTGTCGATCTCCGTGAGCGTCGCTGCCCGCTGCAGCGCCGGTACGGCATCATCAGGCTGCCCCATGCGCAGATAGCAAAGGCCAATGTTGAGATGGGCCGAGGCTGCCGTACCGTCTCTGGCGATTACCTCGCCTAACAGGTTCAGCGCTTCCGGACACCGGTCCATGGTGCGCCATGTGCCGGCGAGATTGGCACTGAACAGGGGATGTCCGGGCGCCAGCCTGAGGGCCTGGACGAAACAGGATTCAGCCTCGGCCAGCCTTCCCAACTGGTAGTAGGCAACCCCCAGATTGTCCCATGCATCAGGATTGGCCCGGTCGCGAACCAAAGCCGATTCACTCAACGCCACGGCATGACCCGGGAAGCCGCCGCGGGTCTCCTCCAATGCGAGATTGGTGAACCCCAGGGCAGACTGAGGCGCCCGCCGGGCCACCCACGTGAACAGCGCCCGGTCGTCAACCCAGTTGGCTGATGCATGATGGGTGATCGCACCCCACAGCATCAAGACAACGAGAAACGCACCCCGCAGCCCACGGCGATGCCACGGAAGATTCCGAAGACCCAGCACGACGCCCAGAAGTGGGGCGTAGAGAAAACGTTCCGCCATGTAGGACGGCCCGGCCAGCCTGATCGGAACGATATTGGCCACCGGGATCAAGAGCAGAAGGAAGAGCACCACACCATCCCGGAATCCCCCGCGCAAGTAGCCGGTCAACCAGGCCCACACCGCCAGGAGCACGGCCGCGAATCCCAGCCATGCTTCCACGTCGGCAGGGGAGAGGGCGTCCGTGTAGTGCACGGGGTTGGGAAAGAACGGAAGCACGGTGAAACGCAGGTATCCAAAAATCGTCTTGCCGACAAGAATCACGTGGTCCAGCGAACTGCTCAGCGGGATGGCGAGATCTCGGGAGACGACGAGAGATCCCAGAACCGAAGCGCGCAGGGCCAGGTAGGCAAAAAGGGCAACGGCATAGGGAGCATATCCACGGATCGAGCGCAATCGTCTAGTCGTGGCGGCGGACCCTCCTGCGACATCCGGCCAGAGGTACCGGTCTGCATACCATGCCAGTGCCGGCATGGTGACGGCCATCTCCTTGGAGGCCAGTGCAAGACCATAGACCACCGCGGCAGCCCACCGCAGGCGCCACGAAGCCCCGACCAACGCTCGCCGGTGCAGCAGCAAGGCACACAGCATGCACGTCATTGCCAGAAGGTCGAACCTGCTTGAGATGAACACGACCCCCTCCACCCGCGAGGGGTGCACGGCGAACACCGCCGCAGCCGCGAACGCAACCAGGGGCGAACACTTCAGTAGCGCCAGAAACCGCAAGACCAGCAGAGTCGCCGCGCAGTGCAGGACTAAGTTCTCAAGGTGGTACCAGAGCGGTCGCGGCCCAAACACCGCATAGTCTAAGAAGAAGCTGAAGTAACCCAGGGGTCTGAAGTAGCTGGGCGAGATGATGAATAGTGACCGCAGCGATGAGAGGATAAGTTCCGGGCGCCGGTAGTTCGGGTGGTCCAGCAGGAGGAGATCATCATCCCAGACGAAGTCTCCGCCGAGACCGGGGAGAAACGCCACGACATTGAGCGCCACCAAAGCGGCGCCCACGATCCACCAGAGTCTACCCCGCCTCGTCACCGGCGAAGAGTGCGGTCTCATACGGTCTCCAAGGGATCAACGTCAACGATCATGCGGGTGCCAGGATGCTCGCCGGCCACTGCCAGGCCATCGCGCACCCAGGAGTGAAGGCTTTGCCGAGATTGGTGGAATACCAAGAGGTGCCGACGGTGCATGCCGCCGACCCGCGGCAGCAGCGGCGGTGCGGGGCCAAGGAATCGTCCGCCCGAGCCGCGCCGCGTGGCCCGGAGCCCGTGTGCGATAGCCTCTGCATGGGATTCCAGCGGTGGCAAGGTTCGGCATCGAACCTCTATTCGCACCATGTGTGAAAACGGTGGATAACCCGCCTCGCGTCGTTGCAGAAGTTCCTCCCTGGCAAACGCCTCAAAATCATGCCGGGCCGCGCAGAGAATGGCGGGGTAGTCTACGAGATAGCTTTGCACCACGACCTCGCCTCCCGCGGCGCTGCGGCCGGCCCGGCCGGCGACCTGGGCCAGGAGCTGGAATGCCCGTTCGCCCGCTCGAAAATCCGGAAATTGCAGCGGGGTATCCGCATTGACAACCCCCACGAGAGTGACCCTGGGCAGGTCGAGGCCCTTGGCAATCATCTGGGTGCCCACCAGCACATGCACATCCTCCCGTTCCATGGCATCGATGATGCGCACGTGGGCTCCACGGGAGCGGGTGGTGTCCCGGTCCATCCGCAGGATCCCAACATCAGGGAGGATCGCTCGCAGCTCGTCCTCGACCCGTTCCGTGCCCACGCTTCCATACCCCAGGCGATGGCCTCCACATCCGGGACATGTCTCAAAAGCCGGTTCCGCATAGTCACAGTAGTGGCATAGGTGCCGTCGGGATTGGCGATGGAAGGTCAGGGACACATCGCAATCGGGACACGCGGGGATGAAGCCGCAGTCGGCGCATTGCACGGACCGGGCATATCCCCTCCGGTTCAGAAGAATGAGGGCCTGGTCTCCCCGGCCTACCGTCTCGTGCAACTTGCTGCGCAGAAGGGCAGAAAAGATGAGCGGACCTTCAGTTCTGGGTTCGACGCGCATATCCACTATGGATACGGCAGGCATAGCCCATCGCTCGACCCTCTCGGGCAGATCGAGCCGCGTGTACTTGCCCGACAGGCAGTGATGGTAGGTCTCCAGGCTCGGCGTGGCCGACCCCAGCACTACGGTACACCCTGCCCGGTGTGCCCGCATGATGGCCACATCCCTCCCGTGATACCGCGGGTCTCGCCCTTGCTTGTAGCTGGGATCGTGCTCCTCATCCACGATGACCAGGCCCAAGTTCGTCACCGGCGCGAAGATGGCGGATCGAGGCCCGATCACCAAGGTACCCGGGGCCGTCGCCCGCGCCCACGCATCATGGCGTTCGCCCGGGCTCAATCGCGAATGAACCAGCACTACGCGCCCGCCGAATCGACCCTTGAACCGGGCCACCATCTGGGCTGTCAGGGCAATCTCGGGCACCAGACACACGGCTGAGAGACCTCTCTCCAACGCCACTGACGAAGCCGCCAGGTACACCTCCGTCTTTCCGCTGCCGGTGACTCCATGGAGGAGGAAGGCCTGGAAACTGCGACTGAGCACCGCCGTGGCCAAGACGCCGACTGCGCGCTCCTGGGCCGGTGTGAGCGAGAGAGGAGACGTGGCGCCATCCCGCAGGGATGGCGAGGCGTCCACAATGCGATCGAGGCGAACATGCCCACTCCGCTTTAGGGTAGTGAGAGCGGCTCGGCTAGCTCGGGCTTCGGTCAGGAGCTGTGAGACAACACTCCTTCCTCCCGCCGCTTGAAGCGCCTCCAGAATCCTTGCCCCGGACTGCGAAACTTTGGTCTCGGGCCGATCGGCGACGAGCTCTGCGAACATGGTAGTACGCCCGGAGGGTTCGCGGCTCACCTCGACTCCCCATGCGACCAGGTTGTGATCCAGGAGCCATCCCGCGCAGCGGTGGACTTCTGCCGATGATCCCAGCACCCGCTCCAGAGTTCGTCGCGGCACCGCACCCTTCATCAGCAGAGCGACCACGGGCCTGACATACCCGGGGATGTCCGCGATCGGGTGAGTGGCCAGACGCGGCAACGGCTCCAGCGTGCCCGCCAAGGACGGCCTGAATCCCCCCGGCAGCATGGA
This sequence comes from Candidatus Fermentibacterota bacterium, assembly GCA_016928395.1. GTDB lineage: Bacteria > JAFGKV01 > JAFGKV01 > JAFGKV01 > JAFGKV01 > JAFGKV01. Next base: position 15,691 of record JAFGKV010000005.1, read on the forward strand.
ATGCAGTGCGATCCCCGGAGGGCACATGTAGTAGGACGACATCCACATCCCCAAATCCCACAGATCGGTCGGCAGTGCCGGGGCTGCGTCCAGGAACTCGCGGGCAGCCGCGAGGTCCTCCTGGGAGTCTCCATGGCGTACTCCGCAGCACAAACCCACCTTCCACCCCCGTCTAACAGGAACCACGACGCGACACCCCTGGGGGTACTCGGGAGGATCGGAATCAAGACGGTAGCTGTAGGGCTTCCACGCAGGGATGGCC
>JAFGKV010000249.1 GCA_016928395.1 Candidatus Fermentibacterota bacterium
CCGGCTGTACTCTCAACCCTGAGAATTCTGAGGGAGCCCGGCGTCCTCAGAGGCCGCACTGAACCCTGAACCCCGAACCCTGAACCCTCAGGGGTTGCTATGGGGCGATCACGCCGCATCGGGAGAAGGCGTCTCGGATGCTGGCGTGCCATCGTAGCGGTCATCCCTGCGGCGATGAATGGCCTCGTACAACACGGGAACCAAGAAAAGCGTCAGGGCAGTGGCGAGAGTCAATCCACCGATGATGGTGAGGGCCAAGGGACGCTGGATCTGCTCGCCGGAGCCTATGCCGATGGCCATGGGCACCATGGCCAGCACGGTGGTCACAGTAGTCATAACAATGGGGCGCAACCGCAGCCGGCTGGCCTCCAGTATCGCGGCCCGGCCGGCATATCCGACCTGCCGCAACCGCCGTATAGTCGCCACTTTGACGATGGCGTCATTGACTGCGATTCCCAGCAATGCGATAAATCCGATGAGCGAGATTACATTGAGCGATTGCCCGGTGATCCGCAAGGTGAGCACGCCGCCCATGAGGCCCACCGGCAAGACGGCCGCCATGATGAGAGGATCGAGAAACGACTCGAACTGGGCAGCCAGAATCATGTACACCAGCACCGCCGATAGCAGAAGAGCCCACCCGAGGTCACGGAATGAGCCACGGATCTCCTCTTGCTCTCCCCCGGTGATGAAGGCCGCCCCGGGGGGGAGCGACACCTCCGATAGCAGAGGCTTCACCGCCCTCCATACAGCGGCCGAGGAGCGACCCTGCACATTGCCGTGAATCGTCACCTGACGACGCTGGTTGTGGCGGACGACCTCCCGCACAGGGCGTGTCTCCTTGACGGTCACGAAGGACCCCAGGGGCACACCGACATCTCCCCTCAGGCGGATGGATGAGGCCAAGACTGCATCGAGGCTGCGCCTCTCCTGTTCCGGGAGTCGCACGGCAATGTCAACCCGCTGCTCCACCTCATTAAAGGTCGAAGCAACGGTCCCCTGAATCCTCGCCCGGAGTTCTCTCGCCAATGCGGCCGGTTCAAGACCGTGGCGGAGAGCCGACTCACGATCCACGGTGACTTCGAGGGTGGGTGAGCCGAGCACGCGGTCAGTCTCGATGTCTGTGAGCCCCTTCACTTCCCTCAGGCGCTGTGTCAGGTCAATCGCCACCGCGGCCGCATCCTCGGGCCGCTCCGCCACCACGCCCAGGGCAAAAGGCGCCCCCGAACCCGCGAGGATCTCCCGGAGGCCGATGCCCTCATCGCGGAAAGAAGACGACACGCCGGGAACCTCAGCCAGCAGGGCGGCAATGTTCGCCCTCACTGTCTCGGAACGCCGCCTGCTGTCCCGCGCGGGATGCAACAGAACACGAATGCGTGCGGTGGTCGCGGCGGTGTACTCCTTCAATGCGGCGACAGTCCGTTCAGTCTGCCCGACCTGGGCATAGACGGTCGCAACCTCGTTCAGGGCACCGATCGCACGGCACAGTTCCCTGCTCACGGCCGCGGTCTCCTCCAAAGGCGCTCCCGAGGGCATCTCCAACGCCAAGGTGAAGTCCCCCTGATTCCGTTCGGGTAGAAACGATGTCCGCAGTCCCAACCCGACGGCGATGGATGCGAGGGCCATGACGGCCAACACTGCAATGAAACGCCCCTTGCGGTCCAGAGTGCGCTCCAGTAACCGGTGATACCGGTCGGCGATGGTCTCGAATAGTCTCTCCGCCCCGGAAAAGATCCCCCGCGGATGGGAGGCGGCCGAGCTCAGAAACCTCGCCGCCAGCATCGGCTGCAGGAGCAGGGCACTGGCAATGGACACCAGCAAGGCGAAGCTGACCGTCAGGGCCTGGTCACGAAAGAACTCGCCGGCGATCCCCGGGACATAGATGACCGGGAAGAACACAGCCACGGTGGTCAAGGTCGCGGCCACCACTGGCGAAGCTACCTCGGACGCACCGCGCACCGCCGCTGCCCGTGACTCGCCAGGTTCTTCCCGGCGTGCCCGCAGGAATCTGGTGATGTTCTCCAGCACCACGATGGAGTTGTCTACCAGCATGCCGGCGGCCAAGGAAAGGCCGCCCAGTGACATCAGGTTGAGATTGACCTTGGCAAAGTACAAAAAGGCGAAGGTGGTAAACACCGACACTGGAATGGCTACCCCCACGACCAACGGGCTCCGGAGATCGCGGAGAAAAAAGAACAGCACCGCAAAGGCCAGGAGTGCACCGTAGGCCAGTGAATCCCTCAGGCCTCGGAACGACTCCTTTACAAAGCTGTCGTCGCGATAGACGAAGACAGAGGAGAACCCCGGATACTGCTCTGAGAGGATCGCGAGGATACGGTCGACTTCCTTGGTGACCGTCACGGTATTGGCGCCCACCTCTTTGTAGAGATGGAGCGACACGACTTCATTCTCGCCCAGCAGGGTCAGCCCTTCCGGTTCCCTGAGGGTGTCTGCCACCGCGGCAACATCGCCGATGGTCATACCGCCGCGGCCTGGGATCTCGGTCAGTCGGATATCATCGAGGTTTTCGAACTCGCCGTGAATCCTCAGGGGCAGATGCAGCGCCCCCCTGCGGATACGTCCTCCGGGAAAGCTGACATTGGCGATCTGAATCGCTGCGCGGAGTTCTTCCATGCTGAGACCAAAGAGACGCAACTTCCCAAGATCGGGGCGAACGACGATCTCCCTGTCCACTCCGCCGATGACTTCAGCCTGGCTCACTCCCTGGATCTGCTCCAAGGCGGGCTTGGCCACGTCTCTGGCGAAGTCCGTAGTCTCGGAGAGAGGTTGACCCCCGCCCAGGGCCAGAATCGCCACGGGCCTGGCACCGGGATCCCAGCGCAGGATGAGAGGCCTGTCCGCGCCCTCGGGGAAGTCGTCCCGGAATGCGACCCGGTCCAAAGCTTCCCGGAGATGGAGATTGGCGAAGTTCATCTCCCTGCCCCACTCGTACTCGACCGTGATGGTTGAGACTCCCTCGCGGGTACGCGATGTCACCCGGCGCACACCGGCCAACCCCGTGATTACTTCTTCCAGCGGCTGGGTCACGAGTCTGGCCACGTCTTCCGGCGGTGTATCCGGATAGGTGGTGATCACCGTGAGATTGGGATAGTTGATGGCCGGGAGCAGATCCACCGGCAGGCGCTGGAGCGCAAGCACTCCCATGAGGACCAAACCGGCGAAGACCATGATGATGGTCACCGGCCGGTCCACGGCCGCCTGGATGATCATGGCGTCGTTCCGTGGGCCGAATGCGTGATCCAGCGGTCCTGGATGTCTCTGGTCGTGCGAACCTGTATCCGCGCCTCATGGGCAAGGGTCAGATGATCGCTGATTACCACGCGATCGCCTGGAGCGAGTGACCCTCCGCTGGAGACCGAAGTGATCTCTACCCACTGGTCATTGCGTTGCCCGGTCTCCACGTACAGCCACTGGGCCCGATCTCCGTTCACCTTGAAGACGAGAGGCCTCTCGCTGCGGGTGAGAACGGCCTCCGTGGAAACCAGGAGCCTGTCCGGGTAGATGAAGCCCGCAATCTGAGCCCGGGCGAACATGCCCGACCGCAGTCTCATGCGAGGGTTGGCAAACCGCATTATGACCTGACAAGTTCGGCTTGCTTCGTCGAGAATGGGGCTGATCACGCTGACAAACGCTGCGACGGTGTCCCCGGTAGCCGGTATGACCACAAGAGCGGGGCGCCCTTCCTCCAGGTCGCCAAGATCGGTCTCCAGCACGTTCACGGCGGCCTCAACCTGTTCATTGTTCACCAAGCGGCAGATAACCGACCCCGCGCTCACTGTGGCGCCGGCCACCACGGCGACTCCGTGAACCGTGCCCGCGAAGGGAGCCGTGATGCGGCTGTGCTCCAGGCTGAGCCGTGCCCTCTCTTCGGTAATGCGCGCATCGGCAAGGCCGGTTCGCTGGGCGAACAGGTCACCCCGATAGGCGCCGGCCTTCAGAGCCTGCATCTCAAGCTCCACCGTGCGTTGACGTACGTGCTCTTTGGTCTTTGTGCCCCGCCGCTGCAGATCCTCCAGTTCTTGACGCTGGCGCCGAAACTCCTCGACGACATCGTCGCTTGCGCCAGAGGAGTCAGCATCCGCCACAGCCTGGGCCAAGGCCGCGAGATAGCGGTGCCGGCTCTCCTCCACGGCCAGCATGAACTCTCGCTGATCAAGAAGCGCGATGACCTGCCCCTTCTGCACCCGGTCGCCGTCGCGGACATTCACCGAGACGAGGTCTCCTCCAACCTTGGTCCTGATCTCCACGGATTGCGGCGTACGAATAGCGCCGTCGGCATGGATGGGCGTGACCAAGTTCCCCTTCCATACCATCGCGGCCTCCACCGAAATGGCCTTCTCCTTCGACCCCGCGGCGGCTTCGCCCGAGTCAACCTCGGCTGTTCCCGCCGCCGTGCTGTCGGCTCCGGCCGAATCAGACCCGGTCCGCGCGCCGCATCCTCCCAGGAGGAGTACCCCGATCAGCACGGCTGCCAGGAGCGAAATCGCTGCTCCCGCGCCTATCTGTCGCATTGTGACACCATCTGTCATGCCCGACCTCGTTTCCGTTCTGCCTCGTGGGTATCGCGAACTAACCCGGTTCCCCCGTCAACCGTGCCTCACAGCCTGACCCTGCTCTCGCCCATACTTCCAGCGCGTTGCTGCTCCTCCCTCCAACCGTCCAACCATCCAACCGTCCAACCGTCCAACCGTCCATCCATCCACCCGTCCATCCATCCAACCATCCGTCGTTCCAACATTCCAGGACCCCGCACTCCATGGCTGACTCGTCGACTACGATTACCGCAACGACAACGATAGCGATACCGAGTGCGCCCGCACCATCAGAGGCCCGACTGAACCCCGAACCCTGAACCCTGCACCCTGCGAGCAAAGCGAAGCATCCCTCCTTCCCCTATTCCCCCAGTTCGTAGCAAATGACCTCCATGAGAGAGCCTTCCCCTCCCTCGGGGGCGACACCATACTGCTCAAGGAAGGCGTCCAATGCTCCCTTGACGACCACGACCCGGCCGCCGTCTAGGAAGAACGCGGCATCCCGCCGAGCGTCACCAGGGATCATGAGAGCCTTCTGGGAGACAAAATTCCCCTGACGGTCAAACACATCCACCAGCATCATGGCGCCCTGAGGCGGGTGGGCATCACCCCTGCTGGTGCCCACCCAGATCTCCCCTTCGGAGGTAACATGGATCAAGGTGATGTCCTGCTCGGTGTCTAGAATGACCGTGTCCCGAGGGCGCGCGGGGTAGTTGGCGGCGATGGCGTCGAGGGTCTGTCGCGCCCGTACGCGCTCCGGATCACCTCGCTTCAGGCTTTCGTAGGGCCGCTGGATGATCCTCTCCAGCGTGCCGTCGGGGCGGAACACATGGATGGCGTAGCGATTCCGCTCCGGGGCGACATACATCGCGCCATCAGGACCCAAAGCGAAGCGTCCGTAGACAAAATCCTGTTCGCGTTCGCTCATGACGAAGTCGGCATAGCTCACAGTGGATTCCTTGGAGAGATAGCGGTGCTGCTCTACGCCCCGGTCATCGCAGCGGGAGAGGAAATGGGTCTGGTGCTGCGTCCCGTCGGGAGAGAAGGTCATGCGCATTCCGAGCAAGGCCAGCACATCCCCTCGAGCCGTGCCCTGTATCAAGACTGCGAACCGGCCCTGGGTAGGATCGCCTTGGGAGAAGTCCATGGTGCCGGCGGGGGTCCCGTCGCGGTTGACCTTGATCACCTTGCCGGGAAAAATCTGAATGAGCCCGAGGGCGCTGTCGGCGCAGAAGAACATGTCATTGGGCCGCCGCGACTCGCCGGGGCCGTCGCCTTCCCGGCTCAGGGCTCGCAGATAGTCGCCCTGAGGCGAGTAGACATGCACCTGGGAGAGCCGGGAATCCAGCAAGTAGACGGTGCCCTCGGCGTCCGTCAGTACACGGCCGATGCTGCCGAACAGCACCTCGTCATCCTCGCCGCCCGCCCGCCAGAGTTCCTTGACGGTGACGGTCTGCACTCCCCCGGGGGGGGAGGCCGAATTGCGAACATGGGTGACGCCATCAACCACGGCGATTTCTCCCGCGGTGGCGAGAGCACTCAGTATCGCGGGGAGCAAACACAACAGGCCGGGTAACCGAATGGATGAAGTAGTCTGCGAGAGCTTGTGATTGCTGGTCATGAGTATGCTCCTTCCTCGTTTCTATGGGCGCCGCACCCAGGAGGGGGTCGCCGCCTCAGGTTCTCAGTTCAGCGGTATGTGGCCTCTTATTGGACCTTGGCTTTGTAGCAGATGACTTCCATGGGTTCGGGTTCTTCGCCGGCCTCGTCGGCTCCTCCCCCACCCTGCAGGGCCATGGCGGCCTCCAGGAAACCCTTGATGCATATCATCCGGCCATTGCGGCCAAAGATCACGCCATCCTTCTCGCCATTGCCCGGGCACTTGACCTGAACCTGCTTCACAAACACCCCGGCCGGGTCGAACACATCGAAGGTCGTGATGATGCCCGTGGGCTGGTTGCGGTTGCCCTGGCTTGTCTGCACCCAGAGTGTGCCGTCATCGGCGATATGAAGCCGCCCGATGTCCGGTTCGGTGTCGCAGAGCTGCATATCCACGGGCACTGGAATCTGCTTCTTCTGCGAATCAGCAATGGCATTGATCCGGGCCATATCGGCTTCGGTTCGATTGAGGCTCGTATACGCCCGCTCAATCACCCGCTCCAGTGTACCCTCGGGTGCATATACCTCGATGGCATAACGGTTGCGGTGGGGCGCGGCGTAGATGCGCCCGTCGGGCCCCATGGTCCACCGCCGGAAGTGCACGAAATGCTGCTCTTCCTCGGTGATCTTCAAGTTCTTGAAATCCCACTGCACGGCCTTCTCCAGGTACTTGACCTTCTCAGTGCCGCCCATGTCGAAACTGCTGAGGAAGTTGGTCCTGGTCTGGGTTCCCTGGGCCTGGTCCATGGAGATTCTCGTGCCGGAGAGTACAAGATTGCCCCCTCGCTGCAGGGCATCGATAAGCAGCACGAATCCGCCCTGGGCAGGATCGTTGCCGCCCACGGAGATGCTGCCCGTGGGCGTCCCATCGGGCCGGATCTTTACAATCTTGCCAGGGAAGGCCTGCACCAGGCCGATACTGGTATCAGGGAGGAAGAGCATATCCACGGGGCTATTGGTCTCGCCTGGCCCTTCACCCTGGCGACTCAGGGTTTGAAGATGCTCCCCGTCGGCCGAGAATACCTCGACCTGCGACAGCTGCGTGTCCAGCAGATACACACTGTTCGCCTCGTCCACCAAGACCTGGGTGATGAGCCCGAACACCACATCCTCATCCTCGCCTCCGGCGCGCCACAGCTCCTCCAGCTCAAGAACCTCGGTACCCGCGGCAGGTGACGCTGGGTTCTTGACGTGGGGTACTCCGTCGACCACTACCTGATTGGCCGCGGATACGGGACCGAATACGAGGGCAAGAAGCAGGATGGATGTCAACACGATCTTCGACACGATCATAGCCTCCATTGAGGGTGACGATACGGTGGCAACCCTTGCCAACCAACCCAGCTCGCCGCAGATAGCGGGCCCACATGAGAGAGAGACACAGAGCAGACCTGGGTTGTCAATCCTTACTACCGTCCAACCCTCCCCGCTATTCACCGGCCGCGTCCGCTGCCTGGGCATCATGAAGACCGCCGTTTTTGGACTTCGGCTGTCGGTAATCTTGACGAAAGCGGACAACCGCGGCATTCATTCCATGGATAGTACCACTATTCTACTATTAGAATAGCTGAAAGGACTGCCATGCCGGGCCAACGACAGACCAACTGCCTGTTCGTGAGCGACCTTCACGGATCCGGACACCGCTATGGAATGCTCTTTGCCGCCATATCGGAACGTCGCCCCGACGTGGTGTTTCTCGGTGGAGATCTTCTGCCGTCCGGCATGCTTCAATTCGCCTCCGGCACCGTCCACGATGATTTCATCAATGAGTTCCTGGCCGGCGAGCTCGACCGGCTCAGGAAGGCCATAGGTCTGGCGTATCCACGCATCTTCGCAATCCTGGGCAATGACGATGCTCGGTTCGAGGAGCCGGCGATGCTGGATGTCGCGGCCAGAGGCTTGTGGCACTATGCGCACAACCGGAGGTTCCAGGTTCGTCACTATGAGATTCATGGCTACAGCTTCGTGCCTCCCACGCCCTTTCTTCTAAAAGACTGGGAACGCTACGACGTTTCGAGGTACGTGGATCCTGGGGCCGTCCCTCCTGAAGAAGGATTCAGGACCGTGCCCATGTCGGAGTCGGAGATCACGTTCACGACCATTCAGGATGATCTGGCACGCCTCGCGGGAGATCGCGATCTTTCCCACTCCGTATTCCTGTTTCACGCGCCACCCTACAAGAGCACACTGGATCGAGCCGCTTTGGACGGCAAGATGGTGGACCACGTGCCGCTGGATGTCCATGTCGGGAGTATCGCCGTCGCCCGGTTTATCCAGGAACGGCAACCTTTGGTGACGCTCCACGGGCACATCCACGAGTCGGCCCGGATCACCGGCGCATGGCGAGATCTCATCGGCCGAACGCACATGTTCAATGCCGCTCATGATGGCCCAGAATTGGCACTGATCAGCTTCACCCTGGAGGACCCCGGTTCGGCCACGCGCGAACTACTGTGACCCACCGCAGATCCGCGGCGTGCCTCGCTACCCATGTGCTCTTAGCCGTTTCGTACGGAGGAGGCTGTCAGCTGTCGGCCGTCAGCTCACTCCTCACTCGTCACTCCTCACTCAGGGTCGGTGTCGCTCTCGAGACGCGTACCTTTGAGTGCGAGTGCGTGGATGTACTCTCAAACGAGTGGGGGCCCCGGGCTCGCCCGGACGATACATCTTGTAACTTCCGGTAGCAATGTATACC
>JAFGKV010000250.1 GCA_016928395.1 Candidatus Fermentibacterota bacterium
GCCGTTCGATGCCCCTTCCCCCCTCTCCCATCCAATCAGAGGAACCATCTTCGCGGAAAGCAAGACTATCGGACCTCATACCCTGCAATGAGTTCAGGTCTTGCCCTGCTCCCCCTCTCCCGCCTGGGAAGGCCTGAATTCGCGCCCCGGGCGGATCACCGCGACGCCCTTGGTCCCGGCCGCATCCCGTTTCGTTCACCACTCGGCGCCTCCCCCCTCTCCACTTTGGGAGAGGGTCGGGGTGAGGGCCCTACAGACTCACCGCATCCACGATGCCCACCACCACCGACCGGATGGGCAGATCTGATCCGCCGAGAATCTGTCGCGCGGAGTTTCCCTCGTCGATGACCAGCACTCGCTCCCCTACCCCCGCGCCCGCCACGTCGACTGCGACGATGTACCCACCGGTGCCGCTGCCCGCGGGATCTATCCGCTCGACAACCAGCAGCTTCCGGTAGCGGTAGCCCTCGTGCTTGATAGTGGCGACGATCTCGCCTGTCACACGCCCCAGGATCATCGCGCTCTCTTCTTGCTCTGAGGTTTCGTCGATACAGATGGTGTCGGACTGGCTTCGTCCACCAGGCCGATGATGGCGCCGTCCACTGGCACAAACCATGGCGTCAAGGCCATGGCAGCTTCCCTGCCGCCCTCGTAGATCACGAGTTCGTTTCTGCCTGCCATGCGGGTACTGTCGGCGCAGATCAGAGGCATTCCCTGGGAGGTGCCGTCCAGCGCCAACGGCTGCACAATCAGGAGCGGAATTCCCTCCAAACCCTCGGTCACCAACGCGGGCACCACCGTGCCCACAACCCTACCGAGCAACACCTTCCGCTCCCTCCGGCTGGAGGAGGCCGCATGCCTTGAACGTGGTCCCCGCGCTGAGGGCATCTCGGAGCGTGGGATCAAGGCGCGGGATGCTGGCGCCAAAGAGCAACTCCTTGCCGGCGCGCTCCATGGCAAGGCGAACCCCAGTCTGGACGTCGGCAACCAACCCGTCCAGGAGGAAGAAGGAGTTCCCACCCAGATCGTCGGCCATTCTCAACTCCGTGACCTGCACGAAAGCCCCCTTCACCGCGGCATCGGCGGCCCGTATGATGCTGGCGACACCTCGGGTCTCCACGACGCCCAGTGTATCGTTCGCTGCCTCCTGTCGACTTCCCAGAACCGCATCGTAGACATCGGGATGCACGTCCGGCAGCAACACTTCATCCAGGAGAAACGCCGGGTTGGCAGCGCACCCCTCGCGATGGGCTTCTTGGACCGAGGCGACCGTGCCTCCCACCAGCACGATGTACCGCCCCGGATGTATCGTGCCCGCCTTGAACAATGCTACGGGAGCCCGTTTAAGCATGGCGTCGGCAGCCTTCACGCCCGCCGCCACCGAGGCAAACTCCAGCACCGCGATGGCCGGAGGCCGCATCTACACGATCCGAAAGTGGTCCACCAGCACGCAGCGGCGCTGGCGGCTGAAGCTTCGCCCGTCCGTGAGACCTTCGCCGGTCGGGCTGGCGATGGTGAAGCTGCAGTGGCCTTCGCCGCCTTCGCCCAGGCCCGAGAAGCAGGGGCCGTTCTTCACGAAAACCGAGCAGTTGATCTCTCTGGCCATGCGACTCAGGTGATCCAAGTTGCGGGAATGCATCGACGCGGTATGCCCGCAGCCCCGCTCTGCGCGCACCGCCAGATCGATGGCCGTGTCGGCATCCCTGACCCGCACCACTGGCAGGACAGGCAGCATCTGCTCCGTCCACACCAGGGGATGCGAGTCGTCGACCGGCGCGACGGCCAACCGGGTCTCGGAGCCTGCGGTGACGCCGATTCGTGTAAGGATAGCCGATGCATCCTTGCCGATCAGGGTTTTGTCCACCGTGCCTGGCTGCCCCGGGGTCGTCGTGCCCGTGAAGACAACCCGCTCGATCCGCGATACTTCAGCCACCGACAGGATATAGGCCCCATGTTTCGCCATGGCATCCATCAGCGCATCCGCGACGCTCGCCACGACGAATACTTCTTTCTCATCAACACAGATGATGTTGTTATCGAAGGACGCGCCGCGCACGATGTCCCGGCCAGCCTTGTCGATATCGGCAGTCTCGTCAACCACTACCGGAGGATTGCCGGGGCCCGCGCAGATGGCTCGCTTGCCGCTCTTCATGGCCGCTTTCACCACGCCGGGGCCTCCGGTGACCACCAGAAGCCTTATCCCCGGATGACCCATGAGTGCCTGGGCAGTCTCAATGGTAGGAGTGGCAACCGCAGTGACCAAATTGGAGGGGCCGCCGGCCCGGACGATGGCTCGATTCAGAAGTTGCACCGTCAGTCGACCGACCTGTTTCGCACTGGGATGCACGTTGAACACGACGCTGTTGCCCGCGGCGATCATGCCGATGGCATTGCAAATAAGCGTGCTGGAGGCGTTCGTCACGGGCGTGATGGCTCCGATGACCCCGTAGGGCGCCAATTCCATCAGCGTCAGTCCCCGGTCTCCGGTCACGGCCTGGGGAACCAGCACTTCGGTCCCGGGCGTCTTGAGGGTCACCAGGCGGTTCTTGAGCACCTTGTCCTCGACCCGGCCAAGCCCTGTCTCTTCATGGGCCAGCCGCGCC
>JAFGKV010000251.1 GCA_016928395.1 Candidatus Fermentibacterota bacterium
AGGAGCGGCAAGCGCTCGCGGCGGCAAAAAGCCTCCGGCTGGTCGTTTCTGCCTTCTTGTCTTCGGGAGGGTGTCCCCCGGCGCGCGAAGAAAAGGCAATGCGGATTGGCAGAAACGCCAGCCTCGGCTTTCCCGCCCACCACCCGAAGAGCGCAGAACGCTCCCGCGTTCTGCTTAACACTCCGCAGTCAATCGGCTCGGTCTCGCCTACGCTCAACAAAGCCGTTTCACTGCTCTGTGAAGACAAAAACCGCTCCGGCAGAGCGTTTGTCTTTCGTGAAACACGAAAGCCAATCCCTCTGCTTTCGTCGCCCCGAAAACCCGTCGCACTTTTCAGCGGTCGCTTTCGCGCCGCGCGCGGCGGGCCGCTGCGGCTCCGGCTACGCCGGGCCTCGCTTTGGTCGCTTCGCTCCAAGGAATGTCTTCACAATCTCTGAATACATCTGTCAATCAAACCCTTGTATCCCATCGCTCGACGGCAACGCCCCTCCGAGGCTAAGCGCGCTTTCTCTCCGTTCCGGGCCAGAACACCGGTCGCTCGCTACGCTATGGAGGCGAGCGGGCTTGTTTGCCTGCAGCAAACACCCGGTGTTTCTGGCCCTCCACGGAGCGCGCGCTACGCCTCTTCCGGGGCGCCGCTGGCTTCGCTCATCACAGACCGCCCAACCACCCTTCCGCGCGGGACGCCCCCCGGAAGAGTCCCGCGCGGTCGCTGGCGTCACTCCCGCCACACTCGCCGTTTCCCACACCACCCACAGACGGACTCCGAGCGCGTGGTGCCCCTGGTCAATTGCCGTGTTGTGCTGCAGCTTTTCTCCTTGATTACCGCGGAGCATGTTGAGGATTCTCGCTCATCGGAATGAGCATTTGGGAATACAGAGAACAGCCTAGGCTGAACGTAGCTCTGGCGGTGCAAAGAACACAATGCCTTTACTGCAAGTCGAAACTGACCCAGATCGCAGCCCCGACTGACTTCTCCGAGTCTTGGCTGCACATGTGTACGGCTTGCGGCTGGTGGAAAGCGGCGTCGATCTACCTCGATGCTGATGTCACGGAGGAAGCCTATAGTCGCGTTCTCGAGGACCCACCGGACCCAGATGACAAGCTTTCGCTGAGTTCAATTCGGTCTCGGAAGGGCACGCTCATCGACAACAGCGACATCACAGAAGCACGAGGAATCCGGTATACTTTTGGCGCTATCGGGTCCTTGAGGGAATTCGATCTGGCCGATGTTGAGGCGCCAATCAGAGAGGTGCGCTCCTACCTCACGGCGCGCTATCACAGCAGATTCACGGTGCACCCACGGCTGTTTGAAGAAACGGTAGCGAGCGTGTTCAAGAGCTTGGGCTTCGAGGTCTTGGTTACCGGGTACGGAAACGATGGGGGGATAGACGTGATTCTCTCCTGCCCCGGAGGGACCGCGGTGGGCGTTCAAGTCAAGAGGACGAAGAATGCCATAAAGGTCGAGCAGATCAGGAGCCTCGCAGGGGCTCTTCTAGTCGCTGGGATCACCACGGGTGTGTTCGTAACTACATCGTGCTTCCAGCGGGGTTGTTGCGCTACTGCCAGTCTCGCGGCCATAAGAGGTAAACCCATACATCTCATCGATGCGAGACGATTCTACCAAGCTCTAAAGATCGCGCAGAGGTCCGAGGGCTGGTCGTTCGATGATTGTACGGCGCCGTTTGTGATGGCAGAGCAGCAGTTGCTCCGCGTCAGCCTCTGGACTACAGGTCTGTGACAGGGCCAAAGAGCCCCGCGCGATCTACGACCATCCTTACGCGAAAAGAGTTGGACGGCGTTTCCTGTGAAGATTGCTATTGCGGAAGTTCTGGGCTATTGCTAGATTCCCAGAAATGGTGATCGGCGAATGAAGCAAACGAGTTCCCTTTACGACATCCAGCTCGGGTTGGGCCTCACGGTTTACGAAGAGAGAGCAGGGTATGGAACAGCGCTCGAGTCTGAGGCCCCCACCTATCCTGAAGTCGAGGACTTGGGCGACCTACGACAGAGCGACAAACTGGTCAGAGACCTTAGAAGAATCGACTGGGCATTCACTGAGGACGACACAGACTTCCTGACTCACGACCTTCATCCTTACCCCGCTAAATTCATTCCTCAAATACCCGGCCACTTGATAGCGCGGCTGTCACGCCGCGGCGAACTCGTCCTGGACCCCTTCGGTGGGAGTGGGACAGCCGCCCTTGAAGCCATTCGACTTGGGCGCAGGGCGGTGAGCGTTGACGCCAACGCTGTCGGTTCTCTGATCGGCAAAGTCAAGACATGCAATATCACAAGAGACGTGGCAACGGACCTACACGGCATCAGGTGCGTCCTCACAGCACAGTTGCAGGACCTGCCTTCTGATCCGGCACATTTGATGTCGAAGTACAAGGAGTACATCCCCGCGATCCCGAATCGAGAGAAATGGTTCCCGGACACATCGTGTGGGGAACTTGGCCTCATACGCTCCGCCGTCATGCAGATGACAACGGAGGCTGCGAGGAGCATCGGCCTGCTTGCTCTTTCCCGCATCATCCTCAGGGCGTCGTTTCAGGACTCTGAGACGAGATACTCAAGCAGGCCCAAGGAGATCGACCCAGGCGAAACAATCAAGGTGTACCTGCAGAATCTAGAGGAAATCATCAGGAACATCCTCAAGACCCAGCCTACCATCAGATATGGAGTCGCGCAGTTTGTCACGGCAGATACGCGCACCCTCGGGGATGACGTGATCCAATCTGAGTCGGTGGACCTTATCGTGACCTCGCCGCCTTATGGAAATGCTATGGACTACCATCTCTATCACAGATTTCGGTTGCTTTGGCTCGGCAATGACCCGCGCGCACTGGCCCGAATAGAAATCGGCTCACACCTTCGACATCAGAGAGAATCGAGCGGTTTCGACGCATACATGCGTGAGATGACAGATTGCCTTGGAGTCATGTTCAGAGTATTGCGCCCAGGGCGCTACGCAGCGCTTGTGGTTGGTGATTCCATCTACGAAAACGTGCTACACCACGGAGCAACGGCGTTTGCCGAACGCGCAACCGATGTCGGTTTTCAGACCGTGTGTATCATCGAGCGAGAGATTCACAGAACCAAGCGATCCTTCCTCGCTGCAGGCCGACGCGCCACAACGGAGAATATCTTGGTACTGAGAAAGCCGGAGCACGATCTCAACCTCTTGCTAGAAGCCCCGCCATACAAACTCTGGCCCTATGAGGAGATGCTCAGAACGCGCGAGGCTCGGAGCATCCTACACAAGCAACCACACGCGAACGGACGAGGACTGGAGATCGACCTTGATTCTTGGGCAATCTCCGATGCCAGACGACTCGTGTTCACACACCGTCTTTGGCACACAGCAACACTCAGGGAGCCCACATGGCAGGCCATCCTGGAGAATGGATTCGTTTCTCAACCCTCCGCTAGGAAGGATCCGAAGTATGTCACTCATGGTATTCACGCCTACAAAGGCAAGTTCTACCCGCAGCTTGCGAAAGCCCTAATCAATCTTGCAGAAACGCGCCCTGGCGCCTTTGTCCTAGACCCCTTCTGCGGCAGTGGCACCACGCTCCTCGAGGGCTACCTCAATGGCTGTCGTACAGCTGGCTGTGATATGCATCCTCTTGCCGCAAAGATCGCGCGAGCCAAGATCGGCATCCTTGATACAAACCCCGACGTTCTCCGCGAGGCGGTCGTCACCATACTGCGCAAGATGGAGGGGGCGGAGAACCGTGTTCCAGCAGGTCGCGAACAGTTCGCTCCAGAGTCGGTCGGCGAGATTGAGAAGTGGTTCCCCGGACCTGTGGCAGACAAGTTGAATTTGGTCCTGAAGGTCATTCGAACAGTCACCGTGGGTGTCATGCAGGATTTCTTCGAGGTGCTGCTTAGCAGCATCATCCGTGACGTTTCTCAGCAGGATCCCAGTGACCTGCGAATCCGACGCCGGAAGACCCCCATAAAGGACGCCGACGTGTTCGGCCTGTTTGCCAATGCACTAGACGCGCAGTATCAGCGAATCGAGAGGTTCTGGTCTGTCCGGGGACATGCGCCGAACAAATTCCACGGATGTAGCGTTGTGGAGGGGGACTCACGCAATCCCAAGACATTCGCGCAGATCGGTGCCGGGCCAGGGACTGTGGACCTGATTCTTACGAGCCCACCGTATGCTACTGCACTCCCCTACATTGACACAGACCGGCTGTCATTGCTGGTTCTCATGGGCCTCGATGCGAGCAAACGCCGTCCTCTCGAGCAAGGCTTGGTCGGAAGCCGCGAAATCATCACCAGCGAGAAGCGGCATTGGGAGGGTCGTCTCATGGGGCCCCATGAAGACTCATTGCCCCGGGGAGTGAGGCGCGAGCTCCGTGCCCTGACGGCACGCATCGCAGACTCAAACGGTGGGTTCCGGCGCAAGAATATGCCGGCCCTCCTGACGAGGTTCTTCTCCGACATGGCCACGATTCTCGGCAATTGCGAACGGGTGTTGAGAGACGGTGGGCAAGCGATGATTGTCATTGGCGACAACCGAACCAGCATCGACGATGAAGATGTGCGTATTCCGACGACGGACTGGGTTCAGGAAACAGCACTTCACATGGGGCTGAAGCTTGTCGAGAGAATCGACATATCGGTAACGACCGAGAACCTAGTCCACATCAGGAATGCTATTACGGAGAATGTTGTCCTGTGGCTGAAGAAGCGCTGAACGTGGTCACGCGTAGCCGAAACGTCGGTCGCTGTTACGCACGGGTTGCGTGCAGAACGCAATCCACGACCGATACTCCGGTGTACCCCTGCGCGCGAGGACGCATTCGTATTCGGCATCCGGTTGAGCGACCCTTGTGATCCGCACGACATCGCCGAGATCACCACCCGCATTCACAAGAGGACGAACGTAGAAGCGGAAGTCCGAGCTGTTCTCGTACATGTACATCCGTACTGTTTGCGTGACTACATTTCCAGGTTCCTCCACACTCCAGACCCTCCAGTGGGGCCGCCAATTCCAATACACCCGACCTCGCCCGCCCCGAGGCCCCTCATCGCGGGTGTACTCATTGGGCCAGCCCCAGAACTCCTGCGCGAGCTCCATCGCCTCCAAAGGAATTCGGGCCTCACCTGGAATGTTGTCCCCTTGCAGTGTCGGCAGCGTCATGTAGAAGGATGCCGGCGCTATTGCGTCACCCCGCCCTTCACCCATCGGCTCGGGATGCGCACCCACCGGTCTGCGAGCAGGATGTCGGCGCTGTCGCACTTGCCGCCTACGCTGTCTCACCCCCTCCAGAAGGCCCTCCAGGATACGTGCAGGAAGTGGTGGCGGATTCTGGATCGGCTCCACTCCGAAAGGCGATTCCAGAGCTTCGGCTCCCCCGGCATCCCGCCGACGCTCCGTCACTCCGTCAGCCCTGCTTCTGCGCGCTTCGGCCTCTGTCGGCACGTCACCTCTCGCCACCAAGAGCGCGAGGAACTCCTCCGTGAGCCGATACGCAGTGGCACCCCGCGGGTCCAAGAACCGCTGCAACTGTCTTTGAGCTGCCTCATACACCTCGCGATCGGCAGGTAGTTCGTATGCGATTCTCGCGCTGCCCTCGTAGTTGCCGAAGAACCCGCCCTCGGTGATGTTGTGTGAACCGATAATGATCTCAGCACGATCCGGCCACTCGAAAAGGTAGACTTTCGGATGGAAAGTGTGCCGGGGTAGCCTGTGCTTGATCACGAACGCCTCAACACCCCACGATAGAATCTCGCGTAGCACCTCTTGGCTTGTCCCGCCCAAGTCGATGCCAACGACAGCCCGGACCTCGGTGCCCTGACGCCGAAGGTCGACTATGGCGTCTCTGTACCTCAGAGCGGTTTGCAGGCCTACGAATGCCGACACCAAGACTACTCTCCGCGGCGACGGTTCGGCTTCAAGGATGTCACCGATGATCCGTCCGAGTTGTTCATCGGGTTGCGCAATATACGTAACGTTCACGGTTCCACCAGATATGGTATATACCAAGACACTCGCCGAGGTTCAAAACCAATGTGGGTCCATCGCTGGGACTGAATGAAGCGTCGGACTTCGCGCGCGCCGGGGGGAACACCTCCCGAAGACAAGAAGGCAGAAACGACGGCCGCCCGCCTCCGCGACGCTTCGGCGCGGCAGG
>JAFGKV010000039.1 GCA_016928395.1 Candidatus Fermentibacterota bacterium
CGACAGCAACTCCGTCAACTCCCCCTTGTACCGCAATGCAAGCCGCATTGCTTCGATCTCCTCACTCGTGCACGCGGACAAGTTTGCCACTGTACGGTGTCGGACCTTGCCCCCTTCGCGGTAGGAAGTACGGAGCAGGTGACGGATGTAGGGGCCGGTGGTGCAGGTATCGATATGCATAGTGACCACATGATAACACATGGACTATTCATTGTCAAGCACTCTGTTTGATCGAGGACTGCATATTAGTGGCTACACTTCTGTGCCAAAATCACCCAATCCCTTGCCCCATAACACTTTCCTCAAATCCTGTCCTGGAACATCCGTTGCATGATGGTGTCGCGGTGCCACTCCTCCAGGAACAGAGAGAACCGAGTCTTGTCATAGGTGCCGGGGAACCACGCCTCAAGGGCAAGATCCCCGTCCTTGTCGATGTACGAGCGGGACACCGAAGCGTTCACATTCAGATCGTTGGCGAATTCCAGCAACTGGGCGCGGTTCTCTTCGGCAGGGGTCTTGGACCCCAGGAAGCTCAGGAGCAGCATGCCGCCCCGATGCGCCTTAACCGCGATGTTGAGATTCGAGGCGTGCACGGCCCTCAGGACCTCGTCCGTCGGCGTGACCTCGTAGCCGAAGAATTCAAGGTGGGCGGTCACTTCGGCGGCCTCTTCAGGCGGCGCCGCGGAAAGAGGGGCTGCACCTATCAGGATCAGGGCAACGATCAGGATTGCTCTCATGAACACGACCTCCTGCCGGTGGTATGGCTGTTTCGTTAGGTGGAATGGCGGCAAGGTAGCGGGCGACGCCTCCGTATTCAAGACGGCGCCTACCTGCGCACCACGGTGAACGATACCTGCCGCGCATGCCCGGTGTGGTCGATGACCTGCAGGGAATGGCGGCCACCGGCAAGATCCGCGGGCATGGCATGCTCGCCTACCGTGGCGCCCAGGAAGGACTGATCGAGGTACCAGTACAGCGTGGCATCCGCCGCGCTGTGGGCTGCACGGAGCGTTACCTTCTGGTATGAACCGTCGATGTCCCTCGGAACGAACAGCCGGGCCTGGCGACTAGGGTAGATGATGTCGACCGGGGAATCACCGCTCAAGGTCGGGCATGACGGGTGGTGGGGTGGATGACGCTGCAGCGTGTGTCCCGCGGCTCGCAGAAACTGGCGTACATCGGCGGGAAACAGGAGGCGAATCTCCTGGCGCACGGAATCGGCATGACTCCAGCACCGGGAGCACACTTCCAGGTCGCGATGCAGATCAAGGTGAAATCGCCGGTGGAACGGGCATGGCGGCAGCGGGCGGGCGTGAAGGGGAACCTCCGCCTCGATTGTATCGGTGCAATCCGGACCCACCCGGTACCCTGTGGCGGCGCACAGCAGAGCCGGCCGGAAGGCGCCGATGGGCTTCTCGAACCAGAGCCGGCCTCCGGGAGGCAAGAGATCGAGCAGGCCGAACAGGAGGGGCGCCGCGCTGCGGGCACCGCCCAGGCGTTCGCTGCCCTCCCCGCTGAAGTTGCCTGCCCAGACGCCCACCACCCACCGGGGTGTGACGCCCAGAGCCCAGCCGTCCCGCTTGCCGAAGCTTGTGCCGGTCTTCCAGGCGACGGGCCGCCGGGTCGGGAACGCAGTCCAGTCGACGCCGTCATCGTCAGGCCTGCGCACCTCGGTGAGCATGTCCAGCGTCATCCACGCCGCGGCGGGGGAGAGGAGTTGAAGGCCCTGGGAGGGAGGCGATCCCTCCAGTACTGACAGCCCGTCGAACCGGCCCAATCTCCCCAGCCCCCGGAACAGGGCCACCATGTCCCAGAGGGTGCCCTCGGCGCCGCCTAGAACGAGGGTCAGGCCGTAGTCTTCGGGCCGGCGGAACAGGGTCGACATGCCTGCCGTACGTAGGAAATCATGGAAGGGAGCCACGCCGTGAGAACGCAGGAGAATTGTCGGCGGCACATTCAATGAGCGCACCAAAGCCTCCCGGGCCGTGACCATGCCGCTGAAGCCGCGGTCGGCATTCACGGGGGCATAGCTGCCGTAGTGCACCGGCACATCTTTGACCAGAGTGGCGGGATGAACGGCCCCGTCATCGATACAGCGGGCATAGAGGAAGGGCTTGAGCAGCGATCCTGTGGATCGTCGTGCCACGATTCCATCCACCTGGCCGGCGTGGGCCGCATCCCAGAACGAAGCCGAGCCGACATAGGCGCGCACCAGACCCGTCTCGGTCTCCGCCACCAGCACCGACAGATTGTGGATCCCCTGGCGGGCCAGCATCTGGGCGTGGCGCGATACCAGGGTTTCCACGCCGTCCTGGAGGCTGTGGTCGATTGTCGTGCGCACCACTGGCGACTCGGCCGCCACCCGCCGGCACAGATGCGGCGCGGTCGACGGCATGGGCATCATCGTGGCCGGGAGGGGCTCGGCCATGGCATAGGTCATTTCGGAATCGGAGAGCAGGCCCCGCCCGTGCAGGGCCTGCAGCAGCCTGTTGCGCCGCCGCAGGAGCTCGTCCCGCCGGGAGAACAGGCTGATCTGCGAGGGAGCCTTGGGCAGCACCGCCAGGGTCGCGGCCTCAGCCCAGGTCAGGCGGGAGGGAGGGCGACCGAAGAAGAGGAAACTGGCCGCATGCACACCAACGATATTGCGGCCGTAGGGCGCGTGAGCCATGTACATGGCAAGGATCCCGTCTTTGGAGTATCGGGCCTCTAGCTTTATTGCCTGGGCCATCTCCAGCAGTTTGTGCGCCAAGGTTCGCCGCTTGGGGTTCATGAGGCGGGCGACTTGCATGGTCAGGGTGCTGGCGCCACTGCTCACCTTGTGCGCCCGTAGATTGGAAAGCGCCGCCCTGACCAGCGCTGCCGGATCGATGCCGAAATGGCGAGGGAACCGCCGGTCTTCAAAGGTCAGCACCGCATCAACCAGCTTCGGCGACACCTCCAGGGCGTCGGCCCGGAACCGCCATTGATCGTCACATGCCAGAAAGGCGCTGAGAAGGGCCCCGCCCTTGTCCAGGACCACCGGGCTGTAGATCTCGGGAAACGGCGGATCCGGCAGGGGGACGGCGAACCACAAGGCGATGCAGGCCGCCATCACCGCTACCACGCGGCGCAGCCATCGCTGTCGGAGCAGGCCGGAAGAGACGACGGACCGGCGTGCCGCGCCGAAGGCTTCACAGAGTCTCTCAGCCGCTGCCTTCATCATATCCCGCGTCACGCCCTCGAGACGGCTTGCCTCCGGCCATTCTTACACCTGTCCTTCGGCGCTGCATCTGTTTTCAGCACCTCGGTTCACCCAGCCGGCGTCGCATCGGCAATGCCGCCGGGTCGGTAGAATGAAAGCCGGCGCGCCCGCAGCATCTCCGCGTACTGCAGCACGAGCCGAGTATTGGGATACAGCCGCCCCAGGAGCGCCGGGTCTTGAGGGCCCAGGAGCTCTCGCATGGCAGACTCCAGCAGAGCACTTCTCCTCTGGGCAGCCCGCCTACCCATCTCTCCGTTCATACACAGAAGAGCGACCATAAGGACGAGGAAGGCCACTGCCATCCGGCGCAGCCACGACCCGGCAGCGGCGGCATCCCCCCCCCCGCGGATCGCCAGCTTTCCCAGGACTACCGCGTTCGCGATCCACAGATAGCTGGAGATGGCCACATATCGGGATTCCAGGGCCTGACCGGCGCCGAGGCGCCCTCTCCCCACGGCAGACATGACTGCGCACACCACAGAGAAGAAGCCCAGGAGCGCGAACGCCTGGGCCGCGCGATCCGCGGGCCTGAGCAGACTCCTCGCCCCAAAAGCGCAGAACCCGAAGGCGCCGGCCACGCCCAGCGCGAAGGCCGGGGCCTGGCGATAGCTGAGGAGAGGAGAGCCGAGATAGCAGCATACGTATTCGGCGAACCTGCGCCAGTACTCCGGATCCCCGGAGAGCAACAGGCGTCGCATCCTGTAGGAATCGAAAGTCTCACGGTATCCGTGGAGGTAGACGAGGGCGACCGCTGCGGAAAGACCGAACCATACGGCGGCCCGTGCCCTACGCTCGCCGGACGAGGATTCCCGGTTTAGAGCGATGGCAAGCATGCCGATGGGCCAGAACGCGAAACCCGCGCCGTACGAGAATGAGGCGACCACTCCCAAGAGCCCGCTCATTGTACAGGCGGCCCGGCTTGGTGAAGAGGCGGTCAACAAGAGCACTCCCGCCACCACGGACGAGACGGCGAGCATGATCTGCAGATTCCATCCCCACAGCCAGTTGTCCCATTGGCTCATGGAGAACAGCATGAGGGCAAGGATCGCATGGAGCCATCCGAGGGATCCCGCGGCGCGTGTTCTCAGCGCGCGGGCGAGCCGCTGATTCAATACGGCGAATACACCGACTGCCAGCGCAATGCTCAGCGCAAGTTCCCATCCAATCCGCCACTGGGTACGCCTTGCCAATGCGATCATGACCGCCCGCGGGACGAGCAGCCGGTGTTCATTGTGCTGCCTCCACAGATCGCCGAAGGCGAGGGTCCCTTCGTACGAGCGCTCGATCAGCGGCACAAGCCCCCATTGATCCCAGTAGGGAACGTCCACAAAGTACCGGCGCACCCACACTATCAGGACACACAGCGGAATGAGACAAAGGAGCTTCCCGCAGCCCCGTCGCGGCCGCATGACCGATCAGGCCCTCTGGAGAATCAGAAGATCCTGCATGTTGCCGATGTATGAGGGGATGACACCCCGGAAGCGGAAGTGACGACCCCAGACGTCGCGGAGATAGCGATAGCTGTGAAACGTGTTGCGGTAGTATCCGGCATCGGCGATAACCCCATCGATGTCGCGATTGCGCCGGTCTTCGCTGATTCCCCGCTCCTGGAACTCCCAAAACTCATCCAGCGTCAGCCTTCCCCGGGCGACGCCGTGATCACCCAGCACGGTAAGTAGCAGTATACCGCCGGGCTTGGAGAGGCGATGCAGCTCGGCCAGCCACAGGAGCTGATCCTCCTCGCGCAGATGGGTGAAGACCGAGACGCCAATCACCAGGTCGAAGGCTTCGTCGGGAAAGCGGGTGGGCGGCCGGGGATCCACGGCCTCGAACGCGCCGAAGCGAAGGTTCCCCCGGCACCAGGCCACATTGTCGGCGTCTATATCGACACCGGTGAGGCGCACCCCGGGTACCCGGACGAAGTAGCGGGAGACCCTGCCGCATCCACAGCCCCAATCCAGGATGCTGTGGAAATCGCGATACGTCCGCCCGGTGTGCCGGAGCAGGGCGTGATCCAACTTGCAGAACGCGGAGAAGCCTTCCAGCCGGAACGACGTTGCCGAGTCTGATCCGTGGGCGCGGTGCCGCCGTGGTCCATCGGGGAGGGGCAGGCCGTCATCTCCCCAGGGAAGGTAGTAGAGATGCTCCGCGCAGACCGGCGCCAACGTGTCGCGGTAGACATAGCTGAAGACCAAAGGTGAGGACGGGTCTTCTGGGGGACACCTGGTCGCGCATGAGAACGCGCTGTGCCGTGCCGTGGGCCGGAACCAGAATAGTCCGCCTATGTCGTGCCGCTCACCGGGATACAAAATCTCGTCGAACGGCGCGCCATTTAGGCAGAAGCCGATCCTCCCTGGGTTGTTCGCGGGCGCCAGGGCCCACCCCCGGATTTGGACCCGGCCGCCTTCGATCTCCAGTTCATCGATGGCCCACGGCTCAGGGCCCATCATGCGGTCAAGCAAGCGCCCGTAGAGGAAACGCCGCTTCACATTGCTGATGTCGCCTCCAGCCGCGGGGATCGACGTGTCACCATTCTCTTCCGCGGGGATATCGCGAGCCAGCTCACCCATGATCCATCGCGCCTCGGCCCGGGCGACGTCCCGGCTCACGAGGAATGCCTCCTCCCGAGACACGTCCAGCACCACCTCGTGGAGCTTGCGGCTCACTGAGTTCTTGAGCCGTGATGGAACCAGTCTCAGGAGCAACCGATAGGGGTTCAAGGGGCACCACATCGGTTCGCGGGCGTGCACTCCCTTGGGTCTGCGTCGCCCCGGGAGGGTGCGCGCCACAGAGCGGCGCGGCTACAACCGCGCACTGCACCGCACGATGCGCCGAGGATCTGCCGGTGGGCCCCCATCCCGTTCAGGCCCGTCTCCCGCGCTTCGCAGCGGCCTACGGCGTTGCGCGACAAGCCGCCACGTCTGCCCGGGGGCCTCAGCCCCCTACTCCACCGTGACCGGTTTGCCGGGCTGAAGGGCGCGGTAGGCATTGTCATACATGGCTTCCGCCACGGTGGGCGCCAAGACAAAGGATCCCTTGCTGACCGCGATCAGGCGCACGAGGAAGTCTTTCTGCGCGCCGCCGTGGAGGTTCATGAACGACATGACGCGGTCATCACGGACATCCATGTAGTCTTCTCGACCCAGAGTCCACCGCCGTGCCCAGTCAGGGTGTGATTCCCCGGTGAGCCGTGTATTGTCGATCTCCCAACCGGATGGGAAGACCTGGGTGAGGGCAACGTTCTCCACCGAGGCGCCGGTCGTGCCGCGAAGGCGGATATGAGCCCAGAATACGGTATTCTGCGCGAGGCGCCCAGGGTCGATTGCGGCGCCATCCTCGTTCAGCCAGCGAACTTCCATGTTCAGGTTGCGGGCTTCCGGAGTTGTCGGGCCTTCCACCGGGATGCCTTCCCACTCGAAGACCGCATAGATGGGATCGCTGCTGCCGGAGATCACGGTGACCGCCGTGCCCGCGTGC
>JAFGKV010000252.1 GCA_016928395.1 Candidatus Fermentibacterota bacterium
CCGAAGGCCAGGCCGGTCATGTCGTCCCGCTTCACCAGGAGACGGGGGCCTCCCAGGAGTTGGGAAAGCCGGGGCAACTCCTGGATGGGTGTTGGCAACACGGCCAGAGGAACACGGGGCAGATTGTCGCGGGTCATGATGTCACCCTCCATGGTTCGGCTGCCGACTCCGGCTATTGTGGGACGCGATGATCCCGCGCACACATACGCCAACCTTCTCTCCAGTGAAAAGCCAACCCTCTCCAAGCTATGACTCCCGCATCGATCCCGCACGGATGCCGTGGGCGCTCCATGGGGAGGGGCAAACCCCTGAAGGACGGGGACTACCCACGGTAGCCAACGCTCATGGTCCCGGACCTTGCCCGCGGGCACCTCCACATCGTCTTCTACAGCGAGGGGCTTCCTGGAATAGTCCGGGAGGTGTTGGCTCATCCCCTGAAGACTGGACCTATCTCATCATGGCGGTGGACGCTGGGGAAGGGGAGCTTGTGTGCTCGGATCGTGCGGGAGCCCGTGACTTTGCAGCAGAAGCTCCATAAGTTCGAGCCCTCACGTACGACGTTCCAGGGCGTAGGAATGACTTCCATAGGCCGGGCTGCCCGCCGAGCGCGCCGCGGCGTATGCGCCCTCCCACTCAATCCCATTCATGCGAGGTTGTGACGATGGACTTCACCCAGGGGTGGCCCGTGTGGGCCCTGGCTATAACGGTGTTCGTGCTTCGTATCGTCGACGTGTCCCTTGGCACGGTGCGAACCATCGCGGTTGTACACGGCCGGACGAAGGTGTCGGTCTTCCTTGGCTTCATCGAGGTGCTCATCTGGATTACGGTGGTTTCGCAGGTGATCGTGCGGGTCAAGGACGATCCTCTGCTTCTCTTCGCCTATGCCTGTGGTTTCGCGGCGGGCAATGCCACGGGGATCTGGCTGGAGCGCAAGCTTGCGTTCGGGCTGGTGGTGATCAGGATGATCTCAGCCGAGCACGGCCATGGCATCGCCGACAGGCTCAAGGCCATGGACCAGCCCTACACCATCTTCCACGGTGAGGGGCGAACCGGAACCCGTACCCTGTTCTACATCCTGTGCGCCAGAGCCACCATGGATCGCATCATTGCGGTGGCCAAATCCGTGGATCCGGGGCTCTTCTACGCAGTGGAACGGGCATCGGAGGCCCGGCACGTCACCATGCACCCGAGTCCGACAGGGTGGCGCGCCGTGGCCAAGAGGAAGTAGGGGAGAGGCGGGTAGGCGTGGGGCCGATGGGGGTTGCGTTGATGGGGGAACGTCATGCGAGAGTTCGAGTCAGGGAGGAATGGGGGGAAGAGGACCTATGGGAGCATATAGGACCTATCCTATATAGGACAGGTCCTATATCATTTGGAGACGCCTACTCTTCCGTGATGGGTTCCTCCACAGACTCGCCCCGCAGCAGCCGCTCGGCGGTGTCAACGTCGATCTCTCCCGCCCGGAGTCTCCGAAGCACTGCGGTGGGGTGCGGAGGAGTAGGGCCGTGGCCGAGCTCCAGGAACATGCCCTCGATGCGCTGACGGGCGGTGGGGTATGACACGCCCAGAGCACGCTGCACGTCACGCACATTGCCGCGGGCAGTCATGTAGAGATCGAAGAGCCGCCGGGTGTCGGCGTTCAGTCGGCACACGGGACACAGTGGATACTGGCCCGTGACCTCGGTCTGACATACGGGGCATTCCAGTTTCACCACGGTGAGGCTCGCCCCGCAGGACGGGCAGTGCGGGGGAACTGAACTACTCATCGGTCCTCCGTACGGTGATGCTGCCGCCCATCGTCTTCAGCGCCAGTGAACCGGTGACAGGGCCCGTTCCCAGAGACAAATTCACGACCTGTTTGCCCGCAGCCTTGGACCGCTCCACCTGTGCCAGCCCACCATCGACCTCGATAGTGCCGCCTAGCGTGACGGCATGGACCGTGCAGGAGACGTCGACGGGTACCGTGGCGGTGATGGATCCGCCCATGGTATGCAGGCGCCCATCGCCATGGAAACCGGAGCCAAGATCGAGGGCGATTCCACCGCCCATGGTCTTGGCATCGAAGGGATGGAGAACATCCTCCAGAGCGAGTGTGCCGCCCATGGTTCGCAGGTGAACCGGGCAGGAGACACCCCTGGTGTGGATACTGCCGCCCATGATCTTCGCCACCACCTTGGCCGCGGTCCCGGGAACCATGATTCTCAGGTCGCCTTGGGACCAGCGGATACTCAGGCGGCCCTCATGGCGATGGATGCGCACGTCGGCGGTACTCTCCGCGTCCAGCGCGCACTCCTCGCCGGGGACACCCTCGATGGTGAGTTCGACGGCGCGACGCACCGACATCCTGCGTCCGCGCAGTTGCAGGATTTCCAGTGTCGTACCCGGTGCCACAGTTAGGGGATTGCCGTCCCACGGAAGGTGTTCCGCATCGGTTTCCTCCGACTCGTCGGCTCCGAACCCGATGCCGGAGACGGCATCTTCCACGGCAGTGCGCACCATTGGGCCGATGTCGGAAATGACCTCGCCCAACGCATCGAACGCGGCACCGACGCCACCCCGATCCTTTCCAGTTCGGGGCTCCTGGGCGCGAGACCCCTCATCCAAGGCCTTCAGGAGACGCTCGGCCTCCTCCACGGTGATCACCTTGTCGGCGACCATCTTCAGAATCTCCCGCTGTTCGTCACTC
>JAFGKV010000253.1 GCA_016928395.1 Candidatus Fermentibacterota bacterium
AGCGAACTGGGCGACACGTGGGGTACGGCGTTGGCCTTCATGGCCCTGGGAGCCGCATCCCGCTGCCGGGGCCAGTTCGCCGTAGCCAGGACCTACTACGAGAAGAGCCTTGCCGCGCGGCGCGAGTTCGGCAGGGATCCCATCGGTGTGGCGCAGTGCATGTGGCATATCGCGACCACCGCAACGGTGGAGGGCCGCCATGAGGAAGCGATGGGGCAATTCAGAGAGGCCGGGTGCGCGGCGAAACAAGCCGGGGATCTGGGCCTCGCGGTCCGAAGCCTCACGGGCCTTGCTCGTGCGGCCCGGGCCGAAGGTTGCCTGGCTGATGCCGGGGGAGCTCTGGAAGAGAGCCTGGCTCTCTGCCAGGCGGCGGGCTTCCGCGAACAACACGCGGAAATTCTTGCAGAGCAGGCCGACATCGCGCTTGGCCATAACGATGCCGCCGCTGCTCGGCAGGCGGCGGAATGCGCCCTGGCGCTGGATGAGGCGAATCCCCACGCTGGTCTTGTCGCTGCCCGGTTGGAGCTGCTGAGAGGAAAACGCTCCCAGGCCCTTCGCGACTTGCGCGAGGCTCTGCGCCATGCCCTCCGCCGGCGGGACTGTGAGGTCATTGCCGAGGTTGCGCTCACCCTTGCTGAGCTTTGCATGCAAGATCGTGATCCCGTTGATGCCGCCACCATGGCCTGGGCCGTGCTGGATAGTCCGGCCACACGCCTTGACCAGCGCGCCCGCGCCGAGGCTATCCTTGGAGCCCTGGGGCCACGGGATAGCCTATTCGCCCCGCGGCAAGGGAGCAATCCGGAGTCGTCGTTGGGCGCCGTCGCCGCCCTGGTGCTGTCCCGTGTTCTCCGCTCCTCGTCGTGCGGGGCCGCGGCGGGCGTCGTGCCCCTTTCCCGCCGCAGCCCACGACGCGTCATGCCTGCGCCCTCCAACCCTAGCGGATCACGACGCACGGCCGCGATGTGCTGAAGCTTCCCGCGGTCATGTGCGCGAAGTAGAGCCCGGAGGCAACACCCCGTCCCTGCGCATCGGCGCCATCCCACACCACTGTGTGCACTCCTACGCTCTGCGGTCCTGAGGTGAGGGTCTTCAGGAGACGGCCGTCGAGGTCGTAGATCTCGACTCTGACCTCACCCATATCGGGCACCGCATAGCGCAGCGCCGTTCGTCCGGTTGTGGGATTCGGGCAGGGAGGCGACAGGGTGAACCGGGCTGGGAGGGCGGCGTCATCCCACTTCTCTTCTCCACTCACGGATGGCACAAACGGTGTTCCGGCAACCCATGTTCCGGCAATGAGCTCGCCGTTGTTTCCATGGGGAGACCAGTCGTCAATGGCAGTGCCATTGCCCTCGTTCATCCGCCAGTAGCCGACCAAACCGAGCTCACTCCCTCCCAGATACACGCCCATCGCCGCGCTGATCTCGGTCGCGGAGCGGACGGTGTTCCACACCCTGACTTCGTCAATGGCGCCGTCGAAGGTGTAGTTCTGGGCACTCCCGTTCCCGATGAACAGCGCCTCGGTGGCGTTGTCACGGATGGGGCCGGAAGGCTGGCTGGAAAGGGTCAGCGGCTGCTCGAGGCCGTTGATGTACATGCGGACTGAGCCGGTGGCCCCGTCGTAGGTCGCCGCCACATGATGCCAGTTGCCCAGCACGATAGACGAGTCGGGCGTGCAGCAGACCCGCGGCGGACCGCTGGTGTTCCTCAGAAGCAGCACAAGGCTGTGAGAGGCATAGGCGTTGCCCGTGCCATTGAGGTAGAGCGCAGTTGCGCTCTTGTCAACGATGCGGCCTGCACCGGAGTTCTGCACTTCGCCCCAGCCTTCAGGGCATATCCATGCCTCGACGGTTGCGGCGTCGGTGAGAGCGAGGGACGGCGATGCGGCACATTCCACACCGCCACTGGAACCGTCGAAGCTCAACGCACTCTCCCCATCGAACACCGAGACAAAGGATTCCCGAACCACGGTCTCCGAGACGCTGCCATTATCGACCGTCAGCGAGACGTTGTATGAACCTGGAAGAACGTATGTCCACGCCGGGTGCCGCTCTCGGGAATCAACGGTACCATCGTTGTCGAAGTCCCATGCCCAGGCGATTGCGGCGGGGATGGACTCAGAGAGATCCGTGAACTGCACCGACAGCGGCGCATGTCCCGTAGAGGGCTCGGCATGCATGTCAGGAACGACATAGGGAGGATGCAAAGACTCGTTTCGGAAGACCTTGGTGTAGCTCCATTCGGTGATGGCGAGGTCAAGGTCAAGGGAGTAGACGTAGGTGACGGCGACCGTGTCACCCGGAGAGGCGGGCACGCCCAGGGAGACCCAGCCGCACAGAGGATCGTAGCAGAACTGCGCAGGCGTCAGTTCTGTCCCGTTCAGTTCGATCGCCAGAAGCTCATGCATGGGCGCATGCGAGACGTAGAACAGACGCCGCCCGTCCGCGACGAACGCCTCCCGAGTTGTGAACAGGGAATCCTCGTCGAAGTCTGCGAACGCGATCTGCTGGGCGCCTGTGCAGCTGTGTGACCAGGAGGGCTGCTCGGCCAGCATCCCTCCGATGTTCTCGAAGATGAAGGCAGGCCCGCTCCATGACCCGGTTGCCAGGTCGAGATCGCCATCCCCGTCCAGGTCCGCCCATGCAACCGCCGAAGCCTGTGCTTGGGTTCTGTATGACCACGTCGGAACCGAATCGAGGACACCCGCAGTGTTCTTGAACACGTGGAAGCCTCGGGGCACATCGGCGACCGCCAGGTCCAAGAAGCCGTCGCCATCCATATCGCCGAAATTCATCTGAAGGCCCCCGCTGACGGCGGCGGTCGTCCATGTGGGGGTTGTCTCCAGTACTCCTCCATGGTTCATGAATACCGCGATGCCCGTGGAGTCGCCCCACCCGATTGCAAGATCGAGGTCGCCATCCCGATCCACATCACCGAACACAGCCGCGCAGCCGTAGTGAAGATCGGCGGTCTCCCACCCCGGCACGGTGTCGAACACTCCGCCGTTGTTGAGGAACATCTTCGACGTCTTCAAGCCCCCGTCGAGCCAGTGACCCTCAGGAAACACGAGGTCAAGGTCACCATCGCCGTCAGGATCACCGCCCGCACAGGCGAAGGCGTTGCCGGGAGGTGACAGCCAACCTGGTGACGGCTCCAGACCGCCCGCATTGTAGTAGACCACGTGTGGTTCGGGGGCCAGGTTCTGCGTTATCAATCCCAGTGTGGCGACTGCCACGTCGGGATCACCATCGTTATCGAGATCGCCAATGAACATGCAGTTGGAGGTTCGACTGTCGGTGGAAGTCCATCCGGGAGAGGTCGAGAGCTGGCCATCTTGGTTGAAGTAGACGAAGTTCGGGCTGTTCGTAACATCGAGACCATGGGTCACCGCCAGGTCCATCCAGCCGTTCGCATCGAAGTCTGCCCAGCCCAATCCCGTGGGGTAGCTCCCCGCCCTCTGCCAGATCGGCTGCGAGGACATCCGGATCGTGGCGCCAGCGGGAAGACATAGGATTGACAGCGCGCCCAACGCGAAGGCGAGGACGACGGGACGACGTCGCGGGCCACCTCCGATCAAGGTGGCGGTGAGGTGACGTGATGCGTGCATGGTTCTCCTCCTCATGAACTGAGGCGCAGTGCCGATTCCGCGGACCCAACCGTATGGCAGTCCACGCGGGTGCGGCGTGTCGTGGAGAAAGATCCGTGCCGGCCGTCTCAGAATCGTCTCACGGCGTACTCTGCCGCTGCCCGGAAGGTTCCCGTTCACGTGCGTTTCTCTGTCGCGATCATCCCTGGATCCGAGAAGGCGGGGCCGAAGGCCGCTTGACTCCCCGCGCCGGGGAAACGAGCTTGCGTGTGATTGGATGGTACGGCGCACTATACCGGTGATTCGGGCATGCGGGGTCGAACCGAACGCCGGCAGAGCTCTGGCCTCCAGCCACGAGAGGGGTGCGTATGGATCCTTCTTCCGAGCCGGTGTCTTCCCCGCCTCCTCGTTCGCTCCACCCTCCCAGCTCTCTAGGCAGAGCCGCCTCACCATACCATTGGTTCAGCCATGTGTTCTCATTCCATTGTACTCGGGTTCATCAGTACGAGGACTAGTGATGATCAGGAATGCCTACGGA